>CAZTMF010000341.1:0-4138 GCA_964614675.1 uncultured Caulobacteraceae bacterium
AGGGTGTCCGTGCCGTCCGGGCCCGAGACGGTGACCACCCCGCTGTGCAAGGTGACGGTGTAGGCGGCGTAGTTCCCGGAGAAGACCGCGGTGTCATTGCCGGCCCCGCCGTTGAGTACGTCATCGCCGCCGTTTCCGTAGAGATGGTCGTCTCCTCCCATGCCGTTCAGCGTGTCGGCGAAGTTTCCGCCGACGAGGTTCTGCGACTGGTTGTTGCCGGTGCGCGTCACCGCCGTGTCCGGAAGACGGCCGTAGATGACGTAGCTCGCGCCGGACTGCGCGCCGTGCGGGCTTGCGCCATTCGCCAGGACAAAGAGGTCTGCAAGACCATCGCCGTTCAGGTCGCCCGCGGAAGAGACGGTGTAGCCGGCCTGGTCCCCCGCGGCGGCGCCATCGATCCGGAAACCGCTGGTTCCGTCGAGGTTCCCGACGTTGATATGCGAGGGGAAGCCGCCTGGACCGCCGAACACCACATAGGCCGCGCCGGAGCTCGTCCCGTTGGTGTTCGCGGCGCCCGCGCCGATGATGATGTCGTTATAGCCGTCGCCGTTCACATCCCCGGCGGCAGCCACGGACTGCCCGAAACCATTGTTCCATGCGTTCGGCCAACTCGCGTTGTCGTCGATCGCAAAGCCGTTGGTTCCGTTGAGCGCGGTGAGATCGATGCTGCTGCCGAATCCCCCGGCCTTGCCGTAGAGCACATAGGTCGTGGCCCGGGGGAAGTTGTCACCGGGATGCTGATAGGAGCCTCCGCCGATGATGAGATCGGCATAGCCGTCGCCGTTGATGTCAGTCGCAGAGACAGAATAGCCGGCGCCGATCGGGCCGGTGAGCGCGAAGCCGTTCGCGCCGTTCAGGCTTGATGCATTGAGGTTCGAAGCGAACCCGCTCGCCTTGCCGAAGATCACGAAGGCGCTGGACGTTGTTGTGGGATCGCCGTTGGTTCCGACGATCAGGTCCGAATAGCCATCGCCGTTGATGTCTCCGGACGCTACCGACAGGCCCGTGAAAGACCACTGCCCGGGCCCCGTGAAGGTGAAGCCGTTGGATCCGTTGACGGTGGAGGGATCGAAGCTCGCGGGAAAGCCCGAGGCGCTGCCGAAGACGATGTAGGCTGCGCCCGTGGCCGTGTTGGGCTGGTCATTGCCGATGATGAAATCGGGGATGCCGTCGCCGTTCACGTCGCCCGCGGAGGCGACCGAGAAGACTTGGCCCGGGAGCTGGAGCCCCTGGCTCGAAGGCAGGGTGGCCAGGTTGATCTGGGGCGACCAGGCGCCGGTGTGGCCGTAAAGGACGTAGGTCTCGCCGCCGCCGTTCGCGCCTTCGGCGCTGATGATGACGTCGTCGTGGCCATCGTGATTGACGTCGCCGATTCCGGCGACCGATCTGGCGATATAGGAGTAGGTCCCGTTCCCCACGATCTTGACGCCGTTGGTCCCGTTCAGCGTCGAGAGGTCGAGGTTGGCCCCGAAGCCGCCGGCCCTGCCGAAGATGATGTAGGCCGAGCCGGAATTGGACCCGTTGGAGTCGGAGAACGGAGCGCCGACGATCAGGTCCGGAATGCCGTCGCCGTTCAGATCGCCCGCTGCGCGGATCGACGTCTGCGGATTGGGCATGGCGTCGCCGGCGGCTTCGCCGCTGATCTTGAAGCCGGTCTGGCCGTCGAGCGACGAAAGCTGAATGACGGCTGGATACTGAGGCAACGCGACCCCCCCGAGCTGCGCCTGGCGCGGTTGCTCACCACGCCGCCTCGGGCGTCATCACCGGTGGATCGACGGGCAATCCAATCGATGCTGCCGAGCCAAAGCCTTGCTACCTGCAGTTAAGCCAAGGCCGGTAGAGTTGTCGATCCCTGCTCTCGCGTCGGGCGAGCGAAGGCGCCTGCTCACCCCTCGCGGAACGCCCGCTGGAACTGGTCGCTCAGCGGCTTCAGGACATAGGAGAGCATGCTGCGGCGCCTGGTCTGGATGAAGCTCTCGGCCGGCATTCCGGGCTCCAGCTTCAGGCCTCCCAGCCGGGCGACCTCCTCAGGCGGAATGGCGATCCGCACGACGTAGTAGCTGGCGCCGGTCTTCTCGTCGGAATGGGCGTCGGCGGACACGGTCAGCACACTGCCCTTGAGCTCGGGGGTCGATCGCAGGTTGAAGGCGGAAAGGCGCAGCATGGCCGTCGCGCCCCGCTTGACCTTGTCGACGTCGGCGGTGCGGATCTTGGCCTGGACCTGCAACCGGTCTCTGTCGGGCACCACGTCCAGGATCGCCTCGCCCGGCGCGATCACGGCGCCGATGGTGTGGAACTTGAGCTTGTCGACCACCCCGTCCTGGGGCGCCTTGATCAGCACGCGCCTGTACTGGTCGTCGGCCGCGACCTTGCGCTGGCGCAGCTCCGCCAGGCGGTTCTCCACGTCGTTCAGCTGGTTGCCGGCGTCGGAACGGCCTTCCTGGTCGACCTGGATCGCCTGCAGCTCGATCTCGGCGATCTTGCCCTTGGCCTCGGCGGTCTGGGACTGCAGCTGCGAGACGTCCGAGGTCAGCTCCACCTGGGTGCGCTCGAGCTGGTTCAGCCGCGACAGGGTGACCAGGCTCTGGGTGTAGAGCTTGCGCACGCCCGTCAGCTCCTGCTGGACCAGGGCGATCTCCTGCTGCTTGGCCCTGCTCTCGCCCGCGAAGCCGTCGATCTCCTGCTTCAGCTGGGCGATCCGCTCGCGCAACTGGCGCTTCTGGCCCTCGCGGGCTGAGATCCTCAGGGTGTAGAGCCGCGTTTCGTCCTTCAGGGCGGCGGCGACGGCAGGGTCCTTGCTCCGCCTGCCGAGGTCCACCGGCCAGCGCAGCGGCCGGCCGTCGCGCTCGGCCTCGAGCCGGGCCTGGCGGGCGGCCAGGGCGTCCACGGCGCCGCCCACGATGTTGGCGTTAGCCGAGGCCACGGTGGGGTCCAGCGCCAGCAGCACGTCGCCCGCGCGCACATGGCTGCCGTCCTTGACCTTGATGTCGGCGACCACGCCGCCTGTGGGGTGCTGCACCGTCTTCACGTCCGAAGCGACGACCAGCTGGCCCTGGGCGACCACCGCGCCAGAGACGCCGGTCAAGGCGGCGAGCCCGCCGACACCCACCAGCAGGAAAGCCAGGACGATGCCGGTGAGCTTCAGCGTCCGCCGGATCGCGGCCTGGGGATCGTAGGACAGGGTTACGCTCTGGGACATGACGGGGTTCTAGGCCGCGCCGTCGGCTTCGACGGCGCGCAGGGGCGGCCGGGGCAGCAGCTTGGGCAGGACCTTCTCCTTGGGGCCCAGCTCGACGATGCGGCCCTGATTCATCAGCAGCATCAGGTCGACGCCCAAAAGCGCGCTTGGCCGGTGGGCGATGACGACGACGATCGCGCCGCGCTCGCGCGCCTCCGTGACGGCCTCGGACAGCGCCTTCTCGCCTTCGGCGTCGAGGTTGGAGTCCGGCTCGTCGAGCACGATCAGGAACGGATCGCCATAAAGGGCGCGGGCCAGGGCGATGCGCTGGGCCTGGCCGGCCGACAGCCCCTGGCCCTTGGGCCCCAGCTTGGTCTCATAGCCTTCCGGCAGGCGCAGGATCAGCTCGTGGGCGCGCGCCTTGTTGGCGGCGGCGATCACGGCCTCGGACGTGGCGTCCGGATCGAAGCGGGCGATGTTCTCGGCGACCGTCCCGGCCATGAGCTCCACGTCCTGGGGCAGATAGCCGATGTGGCGACCGAGGCGCTCGTCGTCCCACTGGTCCAGCGCCGCTCCATCGAGGCGCACCTTGCCGCGCACCGGAGGCCAGACGCCGACCAGTCCGCGGGCCAGGGAGGACTTGCCCGAGGCGCTCGGTCCCACGACTCCCAGCCCGTCGCCGGCGTTCAGGGTGAAGGTCGCGTCCTGGACCGACAGGCGCTGGGATCCGGGCGGGACGAGGCTGAGGGCTTCCACCGCGAGGGTCGCGGCGGGCCGGGGCAGGGGAGTCGGCTCCGCGGTCCGGGGCAGTTTGGCCATCAGGACGTTCAGCCGGCCCCAGCTCTGCCGGGCGGCGATGAAGCCGCGCCAGTTGGCCAGCGCCAGCTCGATCGGCGCGAGGGCGCGGGAGGTCAGGATCGAGGAGGTGATGATCACCCCGCCGGTGGCCTTGTTCTGCAG
>CAZTMF010000342.1:0-4131 GCA_964614675.1 uncultured Caulobacteraceae bacterium
GGCCGGTAGCGGTCGCGGCGGATGTCCTGCTCGCGGCTCCAGATCAGCTTGACCGGCCGGTTCACCACCTTGGCCACGGCGATGGCCTGGACCAGCTCGTCGTGCCGGCTGCGCCGCCCGAAGCCCCCGCCCACGAACTGGTTGTGGACATAGACCTTGGAGGTGTCCACGCCGGCTTCCTTGGCGGTGGTCTCCAGCACGTCCATCGGCGACTGGGTGCCGATCCAGACGTCTACGCGCTCGGGCTGGAGATGCACCGTGGCGTTCAGGGGCTCCATCGGCGCGTGCGAGAGGTAGGGCACCTCATAGGTCGCCTCGACCAGCTGCGCGCCCTGCGCGGCGAGAGCCGGGGCGACGTCGCCGACCTTCTTGGCCGAGATGAGCGGCCCGTCCAGGGCGTCGCGATAGGCCTTGGCGAGCCCCGCGGAATCCACGGTGGAGTTGCCGCCCGAGGCCCACTGGGGCTGCAGCTTGGCCAGGGCCGCCTTGGCGCGCCAGTACCGATCCGCGACCACCGCGACGGCGTCGTCCAGCTTCACCACGGCGATCACGCCGCGCAGGCCCTTGGCCGGGGTCTCGTCCACCGAGGCCAGCTTGCCGCCAAACTCGGGGCAGGAGACTACCGCGGCGTAGACCATGCCCGGGACCTTGGCGTCGATGCCGTATTCGGCCGTACCGTCCAGCTTGGGCAGGGTGTCCAGACGCGGGGTCCACTTGCCGACCAGCTGGAACTGGTCGGGCGTCTTGATCGCCGGCTCCTTGGGCAGGGTGATCGCCGCCGCGTCGGCGCACAGGGCGCCGAACGCCAGGGTCCGGCCGGTGGCGGTATGGGTGACCTTGCCGGCCGCGCTGCTGCAGGTATCGGACGTCACGCCCCAGCGCTTTGCGGCGGCCTCGACCAGGCGTTGGCGAGCCGAGGCCCCGGCCTGCTGCATCATGCCCACCGACGAGCGCACGCCCTGGCTGCCGACGGTCATCTGCCGGCCATAGATGTTCTTGGACCTGGCGTTGCGGTTGGACGAGCCGTACTCGATCCGCACCTTGGACCAGTCGCAGCCGAGCTCCTCGGCCGCCAGCATGGCGAGCGCCGTGGAGGTCCCCTGCCCCATCTCCTGGTGCGGCAGCCGCACCACCACCGAACTGTCCTTGTGCACCACCAGGAAGGCGCTGAGCTCGTCGGGCGGGATCAGCTCGGGCGATGCCAAGGTGACGAGGCGATGCGGGTCGTAGTCCGAGGCGCCTTCGGCGCGGGACAGGTCCGGGATCGCGATGGCCAGCCCGCCCGTGGCGGTGAGGCCGGCGGCGACGACGGCCCTGCGGCTGGGACCGGTCTTCTCTGCGACGACGCCCATGATCAAACCGCCTTGCCGGCGGCCAGGGCCGCGGCTCTGTGGATCGCCTTGCGGATCCGGGGATAGGTGCCGCAGCGGCAGAGGTTGGTGACGCCGGCGTCGATGTCGGCGTCGGTGGGGTTCGGATGCTGCTTCAGGAAGGCGGCCGCGGCCATGATCTGGCCCGACTGGCAATAGCCGCACTGGGGCACGTCCTCGGCCGCCCAGGCGATCTGCACCGGATGCCTGGAATCGGGCGACAGGCCCTCGATGGTGGTGATCGACTTGCCGTCGACCGCGCCCACCGGCACCGAGCAGCTGCGCTGGGCCACGCCGTCGATGTGGACGGTGCAGGCGCCGCATTGGGCGATACCGCAGCCGAACTTGGTCCCGGTGAGCCCGAGTTCCTCGCGCAGAACCCACAGCAGAGGCGCGTCCGACTCGATGTCGAGCGCCCGCTTCTTGCCGTTGACCGTGATGGTGATCACTCGAACCCTCCGACTTGTCCCCCACCTAGGGTACGCCCCCGCCCGAGACGGTGACAAGCGCGCCCGGACCGATGCGATTGACAGCCGCGGCGGCCCCGGCCAACCATGGCGTCAGTGCGCTCTGGGGCGCCTCCTGTCCGCGGCAAGGGAGCCTGCTCCCACCCAACAGCTGAGAACGCCTCTTCGAGCCTTCTTCCAGCCTGCATTCAGCGGACGCCAGGCGACGATGGAAGGAAGGTTCCATGAGCCGTCAGCTCACATCCGCCACCCATGTCGACACCCTGCGCAAGGACGCCAAGCGCTGGCTGAAGGCGCTGCGCGCCAATGACGTTAAGGCCCGTGCGCGCCTGGCCGAGGCCCTGGGCTCCGGGCCGCCCGATCCGGGCCTGCGCGACGTCCAGCTGGCCCTTGCGCGCGAATACGGGTTCGTCGGCTGGACCGATCTCAAGACCGCGGCCGAGGCCATGGCCGCCGACCGCCTGAGCCGGCGCGAGCGCATCGACACGGTCCTCCGCCACGGCTGGGGCGGTGATCCGGCCCTGGCCCGGCGCATCATGGAGCGCGACCCGAGCCTGGCGCGCGAGTCCCTGGCCATGGCCTGCGTCTGCGGCGACATCGAGGAGGTGGACCGGCGGCTGGGGGCCGATCCGGCCGCGGCGATGCGCCCGACAGGACCCCTGGACTGGGAGCCCCTGCTCTACCTCGCCTATTCCCGCCTGCCTGGCCCCGGCCAGGACAACGCCCTGGCCATCGCCGAGCGGCTGCTGGAGCTCGGCGCCAATCCGGGCGCCAGCTTCAACGACGGCTGGGACAGTCCCTTCACCGTGCTCTGCGGCGTGATCGGTCTCGGCGAGGGGGTGAAGCCGCCGCACGCGCATGACGTGGCGCTGGCCGAACTGCTGCTCGACCGGGGCGCCGAGCCGTTCGACACCCAGGCGCTCTACAACACCTCGATCGTCGGCGACGACGTGAGCTGGAACGAGCGGCTCTGGGCCAGATCGGCGGCCAGGGGCGAGACGGCGAAATGGAACGATCCCGACCACAAGCCCCGCCTCGGAGGACGCTTCGGGCTCGGCGCGCTCGACTACCTCCTGGGCAACGCCGTGGGTCAGAACCACCTGAACCGGGCCGCCTGGCTGCTGGAGCACGGCGCCCACGCCAACGCGGTGCACGCCTACACCGGCCATCCCCTGCACGAGATGGCCCAGCTCGATGGCTTTGCGGCGATGCAGGCGTTGCTGGAGCGCCACGGCGCGCGGCCCGTCGTCCTGGGCGGACTGCCGGCGTTCCAGGCGGCCTGCATGCGGATGGACGAGCCCGCGGCCCGCGCGCTCCTGGCCGGCCATCCCGACTATGCCCGCGCGCCCGGCCCGCTTCTGAAGGCCGGTGAAATCGGACGGGGCGACGTTGTCGGGCTGCTGCTCTCGCTAGGGGCCGACCCGAACGCCACGGACGGCGAAGGCATCACCGCCCTGCACCGGGCGGTCCAGTCGGGCTCGCTGGAGGCTGTGCGGCGCCTGGTGGACGCCGGCGCCGGCCTGGAAACGCGCGAGCGGCGCTGGAAGGGCACGCCGGTGAGCTGGAGCAAGGTCCTCGGCAAGGAGGAGGTGTTCGCCTACCTGGCCCCGATCAGTCGCGACATCCGCCCGATGGTCTGGTCGGGGCTGAAGGACCGGGTCGAACAGGTGCTGTCGGAGGACCCCTCGCAGGTGAGCCTCGTGCTGGAGGGGGAGGAGGCCCCCACCGCCCTCTTCTGCCTGCCCGAGGACGAGGCCGCAGCGGCCGAAATGGCCGAGCTGCTGCTGCGCCACGGCGCCGATCGGGGCTTGCGAAACCCATCAGGCCTGACGCCCGCCGAATTCGCCGGCAAGCGCGGTCTGGACGAGGCGGCTGAGCTGATCGCGGGTTGGCGCGCCGGCTAGGCTGGCGTCCTCAGGACGCCTTGGCCGACGCCTCGGAGGTCCAATTGGCGCCGGCGGGGAGCGGCTTGTGCGCCGAGCGGCCGTTCCAGGGATAGGGGAACAGGCGCTTGAAGCCGTTCACCGGCTGCTCGAGCAGCTTCCAGGACGCCAGGGCGAAGACGATGGCGAACACCGAGGTGATCACGAAGGCGGCCGGGCCGTTGGTGGTCGGCAGGTCCGCCGCGTCCAGCAGCCACTTGGCCGCGGCGAAGGCGAGGTTCTGATAGAGGTAGACGCCGAGGCTGATGCGCCCGAGGTACTGCAGCCACTTCTGGTCCAGCACCCTGCCGATCGGGCCCTCGATGCCCTTGGCGGCCGACAGCAGCAGGGCCGCCAGCGGGATGAGCCAGA
>CAZTMF010000343.1:0-4128 GCA_964614675.1 uncultured Caulobacteraceae bacterium
GGGCCGGCGGCACGGCGGCGTTGGCTTGCCAGCCCGAGGCGAACAGCAGGGCCGCCTCGGTCCCTTTGAAGGCGGCAAGCTTGGCCTCGACCGCCGCGTGGCCCCCGAAAGTCCCCCGCACCAGCCGCGAGGCCCCTGCCCCGACGCCGTAGCGCGCCGCCCACTCCCGCGATCGTTCGATGAGCGCCGGATGGCGCGAGAGGCCGAGATAGTCGTTTGACGAGAAGTCGATCAGCTCACGGCCGTGGATGCGCACCCGGCCCCCGTCCAGAGGCTCGAGCGGCCGCAGGGACCGGCGGCGGGACTTGGCCGCCGCCCGGCTCAGGGCCTCCTCGAAATCGGCGTCGAACCTGGACATTTGCGGTCTGCGGTGTAGGCCCGGGGCCATGGGAAGCCAACCCGAGTGGTACGAGGCGGGCCTGGACCGCGTCTGGCTCCCCTACGCCCAGATGAAGACCGAGACCCCGCCCCTGCCCGTCGCAGCGGCGCACGGATCGCGGCTGGTGCTGGCCGACGGGCGCGAACTGATCGATGGCGTGGCCTCCTGGTGGACCGCCTGCCACGGTTATGGCCATCCCCACATCCGAGAGGCCGTGCAGCGCCAGCTCGAGGTCATGCCGCACGTGATGTTCGGCGGCCTCGCCCACGAGCCGGCCCTGACCCTCGCGCGCCGGCTGACCGATCTCCTGGGGCCTCCGTTCGAGCGGGTTTTCTTCTCGGAATCCGGCTCGGTGGCCGTCGAGGTGGCCATGAAGATGGCCGTCCAGGCCTGGCTGAACCGCGGCGAGCGGGGCCGCACGCGGTTCCTGGCCTTCAAGGGCGGCTATCACGGCGACACCTTCGCGACCATGTCGGTCTGTGATCCCGAGGAGGGCATGCACGCCCTGTTCGCCGGCGCCATCCCGGAGCAGCCGATCGCCGACCTGCCGCGCGATGCTGAGAGCGAGGCGGCGCTGGACGAGGTCCTGGCCCGCCATGGCCACGAGCTCGCCGGGATGATCGTCGAGCCCCTGGTGCAGGGCGCGGGCGGCATGGTCTTCCACGATCCCGCCGTGTTGCGCCGCCTCCGATCGGCGGCCGACCGGTATGGCCTGCTCCTGATCTGCGACGAGATCTTCACCGGCTTCGGACGCACCGGCTCGATGTTCGCCTTCGAGCAGGCGGGCGTCAGGCCCGACATCGTCACCCTAGGCAAGGGCCTGACCGGCGGGACCTCGCCTCTGGCCGCCACGGTCGCGAGCCGTCAGGTGGCGGACGCCTTCTGGTCGGACGAGCCCGGCAAGGCGCTGATGCACGGCCCGACCTTCATGGCCAATCCGCTGGGCTGCGCCGCCGCCAACGCCTCGCTTGACCTGTTCGATACCGAGCCGCGGCTGGAACAGGTGGCGGCCATCGCCCACCAGCTGGAAGCCGAGCTCGAGCCCTGCCGCGGGCGATCGGGCGTCAGGGACGTGCGGGTCAAGGGCGCCATCGGGGTGGTGGAGCTGGTGCGGGCGCCGGACCTCAAGGCCCTCAAGGCCCGGTTTGTCGAGGCCGGAGTCTGGATCCGGCCTTTCGGCCGGACGGTTTACTTAACGCCTGCGTTCACCATCTCGCCGGGCGACCTCTCGGTCCTGACCCGCGCCATCGATCAGGCGACCTGCGATATCGCCCGTTGACGCCGCCGGGGCCGACGGGACTATGACGTCGCGAGGAGAGGATATGGCGCCCGCCGACACCGCCGAGGCCCGGAACAAGGGGGCCGGCATGACCGGGTACTACCAGCAGCTGGAGCGCGCCCGGCTCGCACCCCTATGGGAGAGTCTCGCCTCCCTCTCCCCTGCCGAGCCCACGGCGAAGGCGACGCCTTTCAAGTGGGCCTATGACGATGTCCGCGCTCACCTGCTCGAAGCCGGGCGGCTGATCACTGCCGAGGAGGCCGAACGGCGGGTGGTGGTGCTCGCCAATCCCGGCCTTCCGGGCCGGATGCAGGCGACCGACACCCTCTACGCCGGTCTGCAGCTGATCCTGCCGGGCGAGGTCGCCCCGCCGCACCGGCACAGCCAATCGGCCCTCAGGTTCGTGATGGAGGGCCAGGGCGCCTACACCGCCGTCGACGGCGAGCGCGCCTACATGAAGCCCGGCGACTTCATCATCACCCCGGCCATGACCTGGCACGAGCACGGCGGCGGGGACGAGCCGGTGATCTGGCTGGATGGGCTCGATGTCCCACTGGTCGGCTTCCTCAACGCGGGGTTCCGCGAAGAAAACGGCGCCGCCAGCCTGCCGCCGGCGCCCGGCGCGGACGCGCCCGCTTTCGCCTGGCCGTACGAGCGCTCGCGCGAGGCGCTGGAGGGGCTCAAAGCCGGCAGGATCGATCCCTGGCGCGGCCATGTGCTCAGGTACCAGAACCCAGCCGGCGGCTGGGCCATGCCGACGCTGGGGCCGACCCTGACCCTGCTGCCCAAGGGCTTCGCCACCCGGCCGCGCAAGTCGGTCGACAGCGCCGTCGCGACCCTGACGGAAGGCCGCGTCCGGGCGACCGTTGGCGGCGAGACCTTCGAGCTCGGGCCCCGCGACCTGGTCGCCCTGCCAGGCTGGACCGAGATCCGCCTGGAAGCGCTGGAGGAGAGTGTGCTCTTCGCCTTCTCCGACCGACCCGTCTACGAAGCGCTTGGACTCTGGCGCGAAGAGCGCGGCGCATGAGGCTCTGCCGTTTCGATCATGATCGCCTGGGCCTCGTCGAGGGCGAGGAGGTTCTGGACGTCACCGATCTTTTCGACCGCTCGCCGCCCTGGCCCGCGCCCCCGGGCGACTGGATCATCCGCCAGGCGGTGGAGATGGGTCCTGGCCTCCTCGCCGCGGCCGTCAGCCGGCCAAGGCTCGAAATCGAGGGCTTGCGGCTGGAGAGCCCCGTCGCCGCGCCGGGCAAGATCATCGGCGCGCCGATCAACTACCGCGCCCACATCGACGAAGCCCACGCCGACCAGGGCATCGGCTTCGGCCGCAGCTTCGCAGACCTGAAGGACCACGGCCTGTTCCTCAAGGCGAACAGCTCCCTGATCGGGCCCTCGGAAGAGGTGCGGCTGCGCTTTCCCGAGCGGCGCAGCGACCACGAGATCGAGCTGGTGGCGGTGATCGGCCGCGAAGCCAGCCAGGTTCCGCGCGAGCGGGCGCTGGAGCATGTGTTCGGCTACGCCATCGGCCTGGATATGACCGTTCGCGGGCCGGAATGGCCCGTGTTCCGCAAGTCGGCCGACACCTATGCGGTGCTGGGACCCTGGATCGTCACCTCGGGCGAAATCCAGGACCCGAATGCGCTGGAATTGTCGTTGTCGGTGGACGGCAAGGTCCGCCAAGCGGCCAACACCACCCAGCTGATCCATGACGTCGGAGCGCTGATCGAGTACGCGTCCAGCTTCTACACCCTGCACCCCGGCGATCTGATCTACACCGGCACGCCCGAGGGGGTGTCGCAGGTCCAGCCGGGCGATGTGATGGATTGCGCCATCGAGGGCATCGGCCGCATGCAGGTCAGGGTCGCCCGCGACTGGTTCAGCCAGGAGCCGGCCCGCGACAGCGGCGTGCTCGGCCGACCGCGCGAGTCCGCGCGGTCGTACTGAACAAGAAGGAAAGGGAGTTCATGGGCCTACTCGACGGACAGGTCGCCATCGTCACCGGCGCGGGCCGGGGTTTCGGCAAGGCGATCGCGCTTCGGCTGGCCAAAGAGGGCGCGGCCGTCGCCCTGGTCTCGCGCAGCCCCGACCAGCTCGATCTCGCGGTCACCGAGATCCAGGAGGCCGGGGGCAAGGCCATCACCTGTCCTGCCGACGTGACCAGTCGCGAGGACGTGGCCCAGGCGGTGATGAACGCCGAGAGCCACCTCGGCCCCATCACCCTGCTGGTCAACAACGCCGGCGTGCCCGGACCCTTCGGCCCGCTGTCGGAGATCGATCCGGACCGCTGGTGGGCGGCCCAGGCCGTGCACATCAAGGCGCCGGTGCTGTTCCTGAACGAGATCCTGCCCGGGATGATCACCCGCAAGACGGGCCGGATCGTCCTGGTCTCGGCGCTCGCGGCCCGCATGGCGGCGGCCTACATGTCGGCCTACTGCACCGGCAAGATCGCCCAGAGCCGGCTGGTGGAAGA
>CAZTMF010000344.1:0-4115 GCA_964614675.1 uncultured Caulobacteraceae bacterium
CGGACTTCCTCGGCGGGGCGGTATTGGGGCTGCCAGCCGATCGAGCCCATCGGCAGGATCGAGGCCAGCACCACGCGGATGTGGTGGGCTTTGGCGAGCTCGACCATGGACTCGATATTGTCCTTGAACGCCCGCTCGCTTGTGGGCCCGGTGTTGCCGGCGATGTCGTTGGTGCCGGCCATGATGTGCACCGCGCCAGGCTTCAGCGCGACGACGTCTGACCTGAAACGCAACAGCATCTGGGGACTGGTCTGACCGCTGATGCCCCGGTCCACCAGCTCGTCCGAGAAGAACCCCGGGTTGGCGATGGCCCATAGCTCTGTGATCGAATCCCCCATGAACACGACCTTCGGGGGATGCTTCACCGCCGCGTTGGCGGCGGGATAGCGGCACAGGTCCGGCCAGTCCTTCACCCGTTGCTCGGCCATGGCCTTGCCGGCCGCCGCGGCCTCTTCCGGAGACGGCGGCTTCATCCGCCCGCCCGGCTGGAGCATGGGCCTGAGGCCCACATCGAGCGGGTGCTGGACCGCGCCCGCACAGGGATCGGCCACCATAGCGGTGGGGCCCGCGGCGTCCTCGGCCAGGCCAGGTCCGGCGACCATGCCGGCGGCCACGGAGACCGCCGCTATCAAGGCGTTTCGATGAGGTCCCAAGACCGCGTCCTCCCTTTCGGAAGCCAGGCGCCGGTTCATGTCGGCGTCCCGCCAATCAAGCCTATGGACGCCCACATTTCTGCGTGCAATCGTTTTCGTCACCAAGAACCGGGGCGTCAAATGGCATCGCACGTCGTTCGCAGAACCGCGCTCGGGATGCTCGCCAGCACCGGCGCACTTGTGGGGCCCGGCCGCGGGAATGGACAGCCGCTTCGGCCGCCCCAGCCCGCCACCATCATCCCGAAGGCCTGGGGCCATGCGGAGGTGCTGACGCTCTGGCCGAATGGCGCGCCCGGGGCGGCGGACTTCCGGCCCATTCCCCTGCCCGACCGTTCGCCGCCCGTCTTCCTTCGCAACACGGCGCGTCCGACCCTCCATGTGTTCCGCCCGACCCATCCCAATGGGGTCGCCCTGCTGGTGATCCCTGGGGGCGGCTACGAGTTCGTCTCCATCGCCAACGAGGGCGTCGACGTGGCCGCCCGGACCAATCCCCTCGGCTACACCGTCTTCGTGCTGAACTACCGCCTGCCCGCCGAAGGCTGGCGCGACGGGCCGGTCGTCCCGCTGCAGGACGCCCAGCGCGCCATGCGCGTCATCCGCGCCTCGGCAGGCCAGTACAGGATCGATTCCGCCCGGGTGGCCATCCTCGGCTTCTCGGCCGGAGGACACTTGGCGGCGTCCCTCGCCACCGGCTTCTCCGAAGCGGTGTACGCGCCCTCCGATGGCGTCGACACGCTGAGCGCCCGGCCTTCCGCAGCGGGGTTGATCTATCCGGTGGTCACCATGACCCGGCCCTACACCCATGAGGGCTCGCGCCAGCACCTGCTCGGCGCGTCACCCTCCGACGCCCTCGTGGCCGCGCGCTCTCCGGAGCAGCATGTCGGCGCGGACGCCCCCCCGGTCTTCCTGGCCCACGCGGTCGACGATCCGGCGGTGCCGGTCGAGAACAGCCTGATGATGATGGCGGCCCTGCGCGCAGCGCGACGGCCGGTGGAAGCCCACTTCTTCCAGCAGGGCGGCCACGCCTTTGGGGTCGGCTTTCCCGGGACGCCGACCCAGGAATGGATGGCCCTGTTCCATCTGTGGCTGCGGCGGGCGCTCCGCGCGACCTGACCTCGAATGGCCGAGGGGCGGTATGACCGCAGCGGTCTAAGGCTTCTCCGCCGATGGGGGCCGCGTGCGTTCCAGAAAGACGGATCGGCCCCGCTCGTCTTGCGCTTCCAGGCCCAGGATCAGGGTAGAGAGAATGCGGTCGAACTGCTGGACCTCGTCCGGCTTGAGCAGCGAGAGCAGATAGTCCGCGACGACGCCCGTCGTCGGCAGCATCTGCCGGTAGAGGCGCTGTCCCTCAGCGGTGAGGCGCAAAGTCTTGCGCCGCGAATCCGCACGATCGGGCTCGATGGCGATCCGGCCCTGTTCGTGCAGCGACTGCACGGCCCGGTGCACCGACATGGGGTTGACGCCCAGGATTTCCACGAGCTCGTGGGACGCCGTCACCCCGAGGCGACCCGTGAGCATGAGCACCCGAAAGCCGTTCACCGAGATCCGGTGCTGCTTCTCGAGGTGGGTGGCGAAGGGCGCCATCAGTCGATTGTGCAGTTTCAGTAGCCGGTGCAGGACGTCCGCGGGCTCGGTACGGCCGATCGGCGCAGCAGCCTGCCCCGCACGCCCGAAGGTCGCCTCCGGTCTGTTCGCCTTCGCCATGTGGCCGGGTCCTACGCCGCTGTAAGCATAGGCCTGTTGCGCAGCGCGCGCAGAACGTGGTCGGAGCCTTTGTCCCCGATCATCAAGGCCGTCGCGTTGGTGTTGCCGGCCGGCAGGGTGGGCATGATCGAGTTGTCGCATACCCACAGGCCGTCAACCCCACGCACCTTCAGGTCCGGATCGACCACCGCCTCGCTGTCCGATCCCATGCGGCAGGCGCCGACCGGATGGTACATCGGTATGGCGGCCATGTGGACGAAGTCCACCAGCGCCTGGCCCGTGACGCCCTCCCCCGGCCGGACTTCCGAAGTGACGAAGGGCTTCAGGCCCGGCTGGGCCATGATCTGGCGGGCGATCTCGATGCCTTCGGCGATTTGGACGGCGTCGTCTTCGACGCCAAGCAACTGGTGGCGGATCACCGGGGACGCCATCGGGTCGGCCGAGCGCAACGTCACGGTTCCGCGCGACTTCGGACGCGCCAGGCCAACCATGGTCGAGACGGCGTTGTCCTTGCGCAGCACCAGCCGCCCCTGCTTGTCGAGATCGAAGGCGAAGCACGCGAAGGTCAGGTGCAGGTTGGGCGCGGGGAGCTCGGCGCGGGTCTTCACGAAGGCGTGGGCGTGGCCGATGGAGGTGGTCAGGATCCCGCTCCGGCGCACCAGGAAGCTGGCCATCTGCTTGACCAGATTGAAGCCTCGCGCATCGCCGTTCAGGGTCCGGGTGCTGACCTCGTTCACCAGGTGGGCGCCGACGTGTTCCTGCAGGTTCCTGCCGACGGCTGGTGCGTCGAACACCACCGGGATGCCGAACGCCTTCAGCTCGGCCGCAGGTCCAATCCCCGACAGCATCAAGAGCCGTGGGGTGTTCAGGCAGCCGGACGAGACGACCACGCCCCGCTGCGCCATGGCGCGCTTGGTCTGGCCGCCCTGCAGATACTCGACGCCGATGGCCCGGCCGTCCTCGACCAGGATCTTCAGGACCCGAGCCTCCAGCACGACCCTCAGGTTCTCGCGCGCGCCCGGCAGCTTCAGATAGCCGGTCGCCGGACTTCTCAGGCCGTTCTTCTGGGTGTTCTGCGCGAAGTCCGTCCCTTCGCCTGGCCGGGCGCCATTGTGGTCGGGATTGCGCGTCACCCCCCACGATTCCGCCGCCTTCACCCAGTCGTCGATCATCCGATAGTCGAGGCGGCCCTCCGACACCCCAACCGGTCCGGTGGTCCCCCGGTAGTCCCCGCCGCCGGCGCTGTTGCTTTCGGTCCTGCGGAAATAGGGCGCCACGTCCTTGAAGCCCCAGCCATGGGCGCCGAGCTCAGCCCAGTGATCGTAGTCCCACTGGTGTCCGCGCACGTAGAGCATCCCGTTGATGGACGAGCCGCCTCCGAGTCGCTTGCCGCCGGCCCAGACGTCTGAACGGCCGCCGATCGTAGGATCGGGCTCGGCGTAGTACTTCCAGTCGAAGTCGGTGTCCTGCACCACGCTGGAGACCAGGGCGGGCACCTTGAGGCGGATGTGCTCGCCGGACTTGCCGGCCTCCAAAAGCAGCACCTTGACGCCGGCGGCCGCCAGGCGGCCGGCCATGGCGCAACCGGCCGAGCCGCCTCCGGTCACGATGATCTCCGCGTCCATCACCGGCGCCCTCCTCAGACCAGGGCGTAGTAACGGATCCGGTTGCCGTCGGGCATCCGCTCACCGACGCCGACGAACACGTGCTTGGTCAGCCAGTCGTGCTTGCCGACCGGGCATTCGAAGGTGGGATTGC
>CAZTMF010000345.1:0-4105 GCA_964614675.1 uncultured Caulobacteraceae bacterium
GCCAGGGTGGTGGCCTTGGCCGTGCTGATGCCGATCGTGTCGTCGGTCGGCGGCAACGCCGGCACCCAGACCCTGGCGGTGGCCGTGCGCGCCCTGGCCTCCAGGGAGCTGAACGCCTCCAACGCCCGCCGCATCATCGGACGCGAAATCATCGTGGCGATCATGAACGGGGTGTGCCTAGCGCTGGTCATGGGCCTGGCGACCTGGGGCGTCTACCACAGCCCCCGGCTGGCGATCACCGTGGCCCTGGCCCTGGTGGCCAATATCTTCACCGCGGGCTTGGCGGGGATTCTTGCGCCGCTGCTCCTGGAACGGTTGGGCCGCGATCCGGCGGTTTCCTCTCCAATCCTCGTCACGTTCCTGACAGACTTCATGGGTTTCTTCGCGGTCCTGGCGATCGCAGCCCTCATTCTGTTGTAATCGGCGTCGATCTTGCTCCCCACAGGCCAGACGCCCTCCCGTCTGTGCCAAATTGGATCAAGTATCGATGAAACCGCGCCAACAGGCATCCCGCGCCGCGCTCGATCTGATCGAGCGCTTCGAGGGCTACCGGCGGACCGCGGCCCGGCTGGAGGACGGCCGGTGGACCATCGGCTATGGCCATACCAAGACGGCTCGTCCGGGCGCGGAGGTTTCTGAAGCGGACGCCGAGGCCCTGCTCATCTACGACCTGATGGAAGTCACCGGCGCGCTGAACGACTGGGTCTACACCCCGCTGAACCAGAACCAGTTCGACGCCCTCTGCGGCTTCGTGTTCAACATCGGGACCGAGAACTTCCGTCACTCCAACGTGCTGCGCCGCCTGAACGAGGGCGCGCTGCTGCAAGCGGCCTGCGCCATGGAGATGTGGCGCCGGGTGGATTTCGAGGGCGAGCCGATCGTGCTGGACGCCCTGGTGCGCCGGCGGGCCGCCGAGAAGGCCCTGTTCCTCACCCCGACTAAGGGCTTCCTGCCGGCCCCGACACAGGTGCTGCGTCCCAAGCTGGACAGCGACCTGACCGGCCATGTGCCGGCCTCGCGCCCGGTGGTGATCGCCGCCGCCCTCGAGGGCGAGGAGGTCAAGGCCGAGCGGATCGGTCCGACGCCTGAAGCGGCGTCCGCGGCCGACGAGCCGCCGTTCGCCAGCCAGGTGGCCGCCGACGCTATCACCGCGCGCCTGCAATCGATCCTGGACGACCAGTCCGAGGCCCCGATCCCCGAGCCCGAGCCCGAGACCGAGACCGCGCCGTCGATGATGGAGCCCGAGCCGGAGCTCGCCCTGCCGGCTCCCCCCGAGCCTTTCGGCTGGAGTTCGGACATCCAGACCGCGCCCGCGCCCGCGCCCATGGCCGAAGCAGAAGCCGCGCCCTTGCAGTCGGAGTTCGAGACGCCCTGGTTGCAGACCAGCATCGCCGAGCGCGCCGAGGTCGAGACGCCGCTGTTCTCGTCCGAGCCGATCACCTTCGAGGACTTCGAATCCCGCCGCGTCGCGCACCATGACTATAAGGAGCTGGAGTCGACGCCGACCGAGCCGATCCGGGGCTTCAATCCGGTGGTCCTCTGGGTTGGCGCGCTCGCCCTGGGCCTCGTGGTCTTTGCCGGCGGCATCTTCTTCGGCTTCAGCAACAAGAACTCTGGCCTCGGCGCCTATTTCGGCTGGGGCTTCGGCACCGCGGGCATCGTCTGTGTGGCGACCGCCGTCTATTTCCTTCTCGAACGCCTGGGGGGACGGGAGGAGCCGTAAGCGCAGCGCCGGCGAGAGCCGGGCGCGCGCGGCAGTTGCGTGGCGTTGAGTTCAGTCGCGTCCAGTAGAGTTGCGTCGCGTCAGTACGATTTGAGTTCAGTGGCGTCAGTGCAGTCGAGTTGTGAGACGCTCCTCCCGCAGGCTGAGGGGTCGTGGTAAGCCGGGGCATGATCCCCAACCACGGCCCCTCTTTCGATTTCGGGCTCGGCGAGACCGCTGACGCCATCCGCGAGACCACCGCCCGCTTCGCCGCCGATCGCATCGCGCCCCGCGCAGCGGAGATCGACGCCTCCAACACCTTCCCGCGAGAGCTCTGGCCCGAGATGGGCGCGCTCGGCCTGCACGGCATCACCGTGGAGGAGGAGTTCGGCGGCCTGGGCCTCGGCTACCTCGAGCACGTGGTGGCGATGGAGGAGGTCTCCAGGGCCTCGGCCTCGATCGCCCTTAGCTACGGCGCCCACTCCAATCTCTGCGTGAACCAGATCCGCCGCTGGGGCCGCCCCGAGCAGAAGCAGCGCTATCTGCCGAGATTGATCTCGGGCGAGCACGTCGGCGCCCTGGCCATGTCGGAGGCCGGCTCGGGCTCGGACGTGGTCTCGATGAAGCTCAAGGCCGAACGGCGCGGCGACCGTTACCTGCTGAACGGGACCAAGTTCTGGATCACCAACGGGCCGGAAGCCGACACCCTGGTGGTCTATGCCAAGACCGATCCGGACGCCGGCGCCAAGGGCGTCACCGCCTTCCTGATCGAGAAGGATTTCAAGGGTTTCCGCTGCGCCCAGAAGCTGGACAAGATGGGCATGCGGGGCTCGGACACGGGCGAGCTGGTGTTCGAGGACTGCGAGGTGCCGGCCGAGAACGTGCTGGGCGAGGTCGGCCAGGGCGTGAAAGTGCTGATGAGCGGCCTAGACTATGAGCGGGCCGTCCTGGCGGCAGGTCCGCTCGGCATCATGCAGGCGTGCCTGGACGTGGTGCTCCCCTATGTCCGTGAGCGGCGCCAGTTCGGCCAGCCGATCGGCGGCTTCCAGCTGATGCAGGCCAAGGTGGCCGACATGTACGTCGCCCTGAGCTCGGCGCGCGCCTACGTCTATTCGGTGGCCAGGGCCTGCGACGCCGGCAAGACCACCCGCTATGACGCGGCCGGGGCCATCCTCTTCGCCTCTGAGCGGGCTGTGCAGTGCGCGCTGGAGGCCATCCAGGCCCTGGGCGGGGCGGGCTACACCAAGGACTATCCCGTCGAGCGACTGCTGCGCGACGCCAAGCTCTATGACATCGGCGCCGGCACCAACGAGATCCGCCGCTACCTGATCGGACGGGAGTTGATCGGAGTCTGACCAACCGGGAACGCGGCCGGGCCCCGCCCGTTTGCAGGGCGGGAAAGGAGACCCGCGATGCCCGCCAAATCCGCAGCTCAACAGAAGGCCGCCGGCGCGGCCCTGGCCGCCAAGCGCGGCGACCGCTCGAAGGCCAGTCTGAAGGGCGCCTCCAAGTCGATGGCCCAGTCGATGAGCGAGAGCGAGCTGAAGAAGATGGCTTCGACGAAGCGCAAGGGGAAATCCGAGCACAAGGCCAAGCAGCAATCCGGCTGACGGTCCCGGGGTTCGCCTCCGCCCTTGGACGTCAGTTTGCTTTTCGACCGGCCCGAACGGAGCTATCTGAGCCCTTCCGCCAAGCAGGGGGCCGGTCATGCGCGCCTTCATTGCCCTGGGCTGCGCGGCCGCTGCGGCTGTTCTGGCCGCCGGCTGCGCAAGCACGCCCCGACCGACGGCCGAGGTCGTCCGCTGCCCGACGGGCCAGACCCGCGCCAGCACCGTCGAACTGGTGTTCGGGCGCAACGACGGCGATCGTCTGGCGGTCAGCGATGAGGACTGGCGGCGCTTCATCGACGAGGTGGTGACGCCGCGCTACCCCGACGGTCTCAGCGTCATGGACATCCAAGGCCAGTGGCGCGCGCCGGGGGGCCTGCTGGTGCGCGAGCCCTCCAAGATCATCTATCTGGTGCTGGACGGCGGGCCCGACGACCCCGCCAAGATCGCCAACATCCGCGACAGCTACAAGCAGCGCTTCCACCAGAAGTCGGTGCTGCTGGTCAGTCAGAAGGCCTGCGTCTCGTTCTGAGCCGTCGGTCCGTGGTTACGGGATGGAGGCGACCGAGACACGCCGCCTATCCGGTCCTGGCGTCTTGGTCGGACAGGTTCTTGAGGGCCGCGAAGCGCGCCTCGAGTCCCTCCGTGAGCGTCTTGGCGTCCGGGAGCGGCATCTGCGCCAGAATGGCCGACAGGACGCGCGGCTTCATCCTGGCGGCGATGGGCAGCCGGATGGAGTCCTCGAGCAGGACCAGCCGGGCGGTCTCGACCTTGAGTCGAAGCAGGTCGTGATCTG
>CAZTMF010000346.1:0-4102 GCA_964614675.1 uncultured Caulobacteraceae bacterium
TCGGCCACCTTCAGCACGCAGACCGACAGCGGCCGCCGCCGCGCGCGGGCCGCCGACGCCAGCCGCGCCAGGTGGGCGGCGAACAGGTTGCGGGTGAAAAGGCCCGTGGCCGCGTCCATCAGGCCCGAACTGCGCGCCCGCTCGAGCGCCTGGCGGATGGCGTTCTGGCGGCGGTAGGCGCGGGCGAGCTCGAGCACGCGATGGGCGGTCTCGGACGCCGGCGTCTCCGGCGAGGCGACGTCCGACACGCCCTTGCCGTAGGCTTCCGTGTGGGTGACCTGCGAGCCCTCCTTCAGATAGAGCAGGGCGGGCAGGTGGTAGAGCTTGGTGTTGCGCCGCATGCCCGCGGCGATCGACAGGGCCTCGGACTGGTTCTCTCCGCCCCAGAGGACCACGGCGTCGAACGACCGTTCGTGCAGATAGTCGAAGGCCGTATAGGCGGTGAAGGCGCCGACCACCTCCGCCCCGCCGAGCCCCAGGGCGTTGGACAGGGCCAGGAACTGCGGCGCGGGCTCGCCGACCGCCAGGATGCGGAAGCCGTCGCCGCGCTCCTCAGGCAGGTCCAGCCGGCGGCCGTGATCGGCGAAGGTCTCGGTGCGGAGCTCGAACTCCTCCTCGGCCACCGCCATCCTGAGCAGGGTCTCGAGCCGGAGGGCGATCTGCACCGGATAGGCGGGGGGCGCCAGGGTGAGGTCGAAGACGTCCTCCCCGCCCGGATGCTTGGTCAGGTCCCCGACCGCCATCACAGGCAGCCGGCGGGGGATGGCGGCCGCCTTCAGGCGCTTGGCCACGGCGATGGCGTCGTCTCCGCAGCTCTTCAGGTCGATGATCGCCGCTTCCATGGCGAGGTCGCCCATGGCCGCGAGCGCCGCATAGGGTCCGCGCGCGGTGATGGTTCGCCAGCCAAGCTGGTCCAGGCCGCGCGCGAGCGGTCCGGCAAGACCGTCGTCACGCGCGACGATCAGAACGCGGGCGTCAACCGGCAACGACCCATCCTTGATTCGCCACTTCCAGATTCGGAGCCGTCACCATAGCAGAGCGAACACGCTCCGCGAGCGACCTCATGCCCCCGGACAATGCGACGCCTTCGCGTCGCGCCCGGATGAGGCTAAGGGGGGCCGAGCGATGGAATGGCGCCGGCTCACCGAGTTCGATTACGACCCGACGCATTGGGCGCTGGCCGTGCTGCGCGTGGCCGGCCGTTCGTGGCGCCGCAGCCAGAACCGCAGCGCGGCGCTCTATGTCGGCGGGGTCTGTTTCTACGCCCTCCTGGCGGTGTTCCCAGCCCTGGCGATCCTGATCGGGCTCTACAGTCTGATGCTCACGCCCCATCAGGCCCAGGCCCAGGCCGAAGCGTTCTCCCACCTGATGCCGCCCGGCCCCCAGGCCCTCTTCCAGGCCGAGCTCGGCCGCATTGCGCGCGCTCCCATCCGGATCGTGTCAGCCCAGAGCGCCCTGGCCGTCGTCATCGCCTTCTACGCCTCGCACCGGGGGGTGAAGGCGCTCCTGGCCGGGCTCTCGCTGATCCACGACGAGATCCGCCCGCGCGGCATCGTCGGCTTCAACCTGATGGCCCTGGTGGTGGCGGTCGCCGGCTTCGCCCTGATCGGCCTGATCTCGGCCGCCTTCCTGGCCGTGCGCGTGGCGGTGACGTCGTTCTACCTGCCCCTGACGCCGCACTCCTGGATCTTCAGCGAGTGGACCTGGGCCTCCATCGGCCTGGTTCTGGGCCTGACCCTCACCTACCGCTTCGCCATGGGCTCGAACCCCGTACCCTGGCGCGCCTCGGTCGCCGGCGGCCTGGTCGCTTCGGCCCTGACCCTGCTGTCGTCCTGGGCGGGGGCCTACTATGTCCAGCAGATCGCCCATTTCGGCGCGACCTATGGCTCGATCAGCGGGGTGGTGATCTTCCTGGTCTGGCTGTCCTGGAACGTGAACGCGGTCTTCTACGGCGGCGCCGTGGCCACCGAGATGGAGATCCTGGCCATGCGCAAGGCCCCGCGGCCCTATCCCCTCAAGCGCGCGGCTTAGCCCACAGCCTCGACAAGGAAGCTGAGCACGCCATCTTCGGCCGAGCTCTCGATCAGCCGTGCGTCCGAGCCTTGCAGGAAATGCGGCACATCGATCTTCGCCAGGGGATCGTCGGCCAGCAGCCGCACGCGCTGACCGGGCTGCGCCTCGCGCAGCGCCCGCTGCAGCCGCAGGGTCGGTGTGGGGCAGCGGTGCCCGCGCGCGTCGACCAGGATCTCGGCTTTTGAATTCATGCCGGGGCTTGCCTGAACGAATCGAATGCAGGAGGCGTTGATCCGCTGAAGCTAGCCCGGAGCGCAGCCATGGCCATACGTCCCACCTGGCAGGGTCACCTGCGCCTGTCGCTCGTGACCTGCCCGGTCGCCCTCTACACCGCGACATCCCCGAAAGGCGACGTGCACTTCAACATGCTGCACAAGTCGACCAACAACCGGATCCGGATGATCCCAACCGATCCGGAGACCGGTCCCGTGGACCGCGCCGACATCGTCAAGGGCTATGAGGTCGAGAAGGGCCGCTACGTCGTGGTGACCCAGGACGAGATCAATTCGGTCAAGCTGGAGTCCACCCGCACCATCGACATCGAGCGGTTCGTGGACCTCCAGGACATCGACCGGCTCTATTGGAACGATCCCTATTTCCTGGCCCCCGACGGCAAGATGGCGGCCGAGGCCTTCGCGGTGATCCGCGAGGCCATGAGCCGGCAGGACCGCATCGCCCTCGGCCGCGTGGTGCTGCACCAGCGCGAGCGGCTCCTGGCCCTGGAGCCCCGGGGCGAGGGCATGGCGGCCTATTCGCTGCGCACGCGCGACGAAGTGCGCGACCCGGCCCAGATCTTCGACTCCATCCCGGACGTGAAGGCCGATCCGAAGATGATCGAGATCGCCGAGAAGATCATCGACCAGCTCGAGGGCCCGTTCGATCCCTCCAAGTTCACCGACCGCTACGAGGACGCCCTGAAGGCGCTGATCAAGTCCAAGGAGAAGGGCAAGGGCCGCACGGTGGCTGTCGAGGAGCCCAAGGACACCGACGCCTCGGACCTCATGGAACAGCTGCGCCGCAGCCTCGGCCAGGACGCGGGCAAGACCACCCGCCGGTCCGCGAGCCGCCCCGAGCACAAGACCGCCCGCCGCAAGCCGGCTTCGTCCGCCAGGAAGCGGGCCTAGGCTGCTCTTTTCGACCCCTTCTCCAGTCGCTTGATCGCAGCGGCCAGGGGCTTCTCGGAGTCGAAGTAGTCCTTCCAGGCGTCGCTCTTGGCGAGCAGGGCGGGGACGCTGTGGACCGTGAACTCGTGCGGATCCAGGCCCGCGCGGACCTGGATCCAGGTCAGGGGCATGGACACCGTCGCGCCCGCACGGGCCCTGGGCGAGAGGGGCGCGACCGCCGTCGACATGCGGTCGTTGCGCAGATAGTCCAGGAAGATCTTCCCGGTCCGCTTGGCCTTGGCCATGTTGACCAGGTAGCGGTCGGGACTGTCGGCGGCCATGCGGACGCAGACCTCCCGGGCGAAGGCCTTGGCGGTCGGCCAGTCGAGTTTCGCCTTGGCCAGCGGCGTCACCACGTGCAGGCCCTTGCCGCCGGTGGTCTTGCAGAAGGCGACGAGGCCCAACGCCTCCAGGCGGTCCTTCACCTCCCTCGCCGCGTCGATCACCGCCTCGAAATCGACGCCCGGCGCCGGGTCGAGGTCGAACACCAGCCGGCCGGGGGTTTCGGGATCGCCCGGCTGGCAGTTCCACGGGTGGAATTCGGTCGAGCCGCTCTGGCACGCGGCGATCAACGCCTCGGCGGTGTCGATCTGGATGTAGGGCTCGCGGTCGCCGAAGACGGTGGTCAGGGTGATCAGCGACGAGGTCCCGGCGCCGCCATGGCGCTGGAAGAAGTGCTGCTTGCCCAGGATGCCGTCGGGCGTGCGGATCAGCGAACAGGGGCGCCCCTTGATGTGCGGGATCATCCAGCCGGCCACCGCCTCGAGATAGCGGGCGTGTTCGATCTTGGTCACCGCCGGCTGGCCTCCCTCGGCCGGCCAGAGCACCTTGTTCGGATTGGAGATCGAGACGCCCAGCACGACAGA
>CAZTMF010000347.1:0-4099 GCA_964614675.1 uncultured Caulobacteraceae bacterium
GATCGCCCACCGGATGGCGGCTGAGCAGCTCGTCCAGCCTGAACTGGATGGCCTGCAGGAGGTTGTTGAAGTCGTGGGCGACGCCGCCGGCCAGCTGGCCGATGGCCTGCATCTTCTGCGACTGCATCAGCTGCAGCTCGAGCTGCTTCTGCTCGGAGACGTCGACCAGATAGGCGATCAGCTTGCCCTCGGAGCGGGCCAGATAGAGCTGGGCCGTGCGCGCCGGCTCTCCGACAAGCTTGACCTCGACCGGGCCGGGCTTGCCGGCCAGGCGCTCGGCGGCCTCCTTGCGCGACTTGGGGTCGATCAGATGGGCCAGGGAATGGCCGAGCAGCTTCTTGCCCCGGGCCATGGCCTCCAGGGCCGGATTGGCCTGGACCACCTTGGCGGTGAAGGGATCGGGACCGTCCAGCAGGGCCGCGCCGAAGGGCGAGGCCGCCGCCAGAACGTCGAGCGTGGCCGGCGCCGCCAGATGCTCCGCGGACGCGCGGGACGGCGCGGCTTCGGGGTGATTGGCCACCGGCTCGGCTAGGCGGATCAGGAGCAGCCTCTCGCCGACCGCCGAGACCCTTGCGGTCCGCTCCTCGCCGCCGGCCATCAGTCGCCCCTCCCCCGGTTCCCCGCGGCGGGCGGCGGCCAGGGCGGCGTAGAGCGAGGGCGCGGCGGGCAAGCGGCCCGAGCGGCCGAGCAGCTCGCGCCAGGGGCCGTTGGCGGCCAGGATGCGGCCCTCGACCGCGGCGGCGGCGGCAGGCTCGGGCAAGGCGTTCAGGATCGCTTCGAGACCCGGCTCCTCGGCCGGCGCCTCAGGGGCGCGCAGCAAGCCAAGCAGGCCCGGCGTCCGCCGGCCCTTGCCAGGCTTGTCAGCGATCGTCCCGCCCATGGAAGACCGGCCTCTCCCGAATCAGAGTCCCTACTATAGCGGCTTTGACCAATGCCGCCTAAAGCCGGGCCATCGGCCGGGGTCGCGTGCGCTGCTGGCGCTTCTTGGCCTGGTTCAGCACGAAGCCGATGATCTTGGCCACCGCCTGGTAGTGGCCCACGGGAATGGCCTCGTCGATCTCGACGGAGGCGTAGAGGGCCCGCGCCAGGGGCGGATCCTCGATCACCGGCACCTTGGCCTCCTCGGCCACTTCCCTGATCTTCAGCGCCACCTTGTCGACGCCCTTGGCCAGGCAGACCGGCGCGGCCGTCTCGCCCTGCTTGTAGAGCAGCGCCACCGCATAGTGGGTCGGGTTGGCGATGATCACAGTGGCCTTGGGCACCTGGGCCATCATCCGCCGCCGCGCCCGCTCGTTGCGGATCTGGCGGACCTTGGCCTTGATGTGCGGATCGCCTTCGGACTGGCGGATCTCTTCCTTCAGCTCTTCGCGGCTCATCCGCATCTTCGCCATGAAACGCTGGCGCTGCCAGATCCAGTCGATCAGGGCGCCGACCCCCAGGAAGACCACGATCGAGATGGCCAGCGAGCGCAGCAGCTGGGAGGCGAACGGCAGGATGCCGGCCGGATCCATGGCCGTCAGCCCCGCCAGCTCGGTCGCGTGCGGCTTGATCGAGAACCAGGCCACGCTGCCGACGATGACGATCTTCAGGACCGAGCGGATGAACTGGGCGAAGCCGTCGATGCCGAACAGCCGCTTGAACCCCTCGACGGGCGAGACCTTGGACATGTCGGGCTTCAGCTTGCCCGTGGTCCACAGGAAGCCCTGCTGGAGCACATTGCCGGCGACGCCCGAGACCATGCCCGCGCCCAGGGTCAGCATCAGGATCGGCGCCGCCGCGGAGAGGGCCCGGCGGAACACGTCCACCGCCCCGCCGCCGGCGAGATCGACATCGCCGGCCGAGGCCAGGAAGGGCAGGAGCCGGCCAGCGAGGTCCCGGCAGGCCCAGCCGCCGGCGATGGCCACCGCGCCGGTGGTCCCCGCCAAGGACGCCCAGGAGACGAGATCGGACGACTTGGCGACGTCGCCCTGCTTGCGCGCCTCCTCGAGCCGTCTGGATGTCGGCTCCTCGGTCTTCGATGACTGGTCGGTATCTTCGGCCATGTCAGGTCAGGTGAAGAGTCTCAGGAAGTCGCGATAGCGGTCGAGCCAGACCAGCACGCCGCCGCCGAAACTGAGGCCGAAGATCGACAGACCCATGATCAGGGTCAGGGGCGCGCCGGCGAAGAAGATCTGGAACTGCGGCATCACCCGGCCGATCAGGCCCAGGGCGATGTTGAACACCAGCGAGAACACCATCAGGGGCGCGGCCAGCTGGAGCCCCAGCGAGAAGCTCGTGGCGACCGCTTGCAGCGCCACCGTAGCCGCGTCCTGGACCATGACGTGCCTGGTCGGGGCGAACAGGCTGTAGGAGCGGGCGATCGCGGCGATGAACAGGTGGTGGGTGTCGGTGGCGAACAGCATGACCATCCCCAGCAGCGCCAGGAAGGTCGCCACCGTGGTGCCGGGCTGGGCCTGCAGCGGATTGGCGGTCTGGGCGAAGGCCAGGGTGGTCTGGATCGAGATCACCTCGCCGGCCACCGACAGGGCCGAGAGGAAGAAGCGGAGCAGTCCGCCCAGCATCAGTCCGACGATGAGCTCCTTCAGCACCTGTCCGCCCAGATCTCCCACGGTCGAGGGCATCGGCGGCAGGCTCGGCAGGGCGATGGGCGCCAGGCAGAGGGACAGGAGCAGGGCGAAGGACAGGCGGATGCGAGGCGGCACGAAGCCTTCGCCGACACCCGGCATCAACATCACGATCGAGCCCACCCTCAGGAACACGAGGCCAGCGGCGTAGACCTGGGCTGGCAGGGCGTAGGGCAACACGGCGCGGCCTCACATGGAGGCGATGCGGTCGGCGATGTGGTGCATGAAGCCGCTCATCAGGGCGCCCATCAGCGGCAGGGTGATGAGCAGGGTGACGAACACCATCAGGATCTTGGGCGCATAGATCAGCGTCGCTTCCTGCACCTGGGTCAGGGCCTGGAAGAGGCCGACCACCACGCCGATCACCAGGCCGACGAGGAGGATGGGGGCTGAAAGCTGGAGGGTGAGCCAGATGGCGTCGCGGGCGACGTCGAGGACCTGAGCGCCGTTCATGGGTTACAATTCTCCGCCCAGACGCCAAATAACGCGTCCGACCCGGCGAGAATTGCCGGGTGTATGGTTAACGAAGCGATACGTTTGGGGAGGCAGTGAGGCTGATGGACGATCTCGACGCCCGCAAGGATTTCCAGGAGCGCTCCGAGATGGCGATCCGGGCCGGCACGCCCCCGCCGGTCGAGGACGCCGAGCCGGCGCAATGCGACCGCCCGAGCGCGGATGAGGCGGCGGCGGCGGTCCGCACCCTGATCCGCTGGGCCGGCGACGATCCCGGGCGCGAGGGACTGCGCGACACGCCCGGCCGGGTGATCCGCAGCTATCGCGAGATGTTCGCCGGCTACGAGGTCGACCCGCGCGAGTACCTGGAGCGCACCTTCGAGGAGGTGGGCGGCTACGATCAGATGGTGCTGCTGCGCGACATCCGTTTCGTCAGCTTCTGCGAGCACCACATGCTGCCGGTGATCGGACGGGCCCACATCGGCTATCTGCCCACCAACCGGGTGGTCGGCATCTCCAAGCTGGCGCGGGTGGTGCGCGGCTTCGCCCGCCGGCTGCAGATCCAGGAGAAGATGACCGCCGAGATCGCCCAGGCCATCCACGAGGTCCTGAAGCCCCATGGCGTCGGCGTGCTGATCGAGGCGGAGCACAGCTGCATGACCATGCGCGGGGTGAACTCGCCCGGCAGCAACCTGACCACCTCGGCCCTGCTGGGCACCGTCCGCGACGATCCGCGGACCCGCGAGGAGTTCCTCAGGCTGGCCCGCGGCTAGGGGCGATCCGTCCTCCGGCCCAGTAGAAACGAGCGTTGCCGCCAGGGCGGCGATCGCTGATCCTCCCCGCCCGGGGTCGCTCGGCCGGCCTCGCGACCTGGAGGACATCTCATGCTTCGCAAACTGGTAGCCGAGTTCCTCGGAACCGCCTGGCTGGTGCTGGGCGGATGCGGCTCGGCGGTGCTTGCCGCAGCCTTTCCCCAGCTGGGCATCGGCTTCGTCGGCGTGGCCTTCGCCTTTGGCCTGACG
>CAZTMF010000348.1:0-4096 GCA_964614675.1 uncultured Caulobacteraceae bacterium
GGATGAAGCCCATGTCGAGCATGCGGTCGGCTTCGTCGACCACCATGATCTGCACCCCGGTCATCAGGAGCTTGCCGCGCTCGAAGTGATCGAGCAGGCGACCCGGTGTGGCGATCAGGACGTCGACCCCGCGGTCGAGCTTACGGAGCTGGTCGTCGAACGAGACGCCGCCGATCAGCAGGGCCCAGGTCAGCTTGTGCTGCTTGGCGTACTTCTCGAAGGCTGCGGCGACCTGGTCGGCCAGCTCTCGGGTCGGTTCGATCACCAGCGAGCGCGGCATACGCGCCTTGGAGCGGCCGGCGGCCAGACGGTCGATCATCGGCAGGGTGAAGCCGGCGGTCTTGCCGGTGCCGGTCTGAGCGATGCCCAGGATGTCGCGGCCCTGCAAGGCGATCGGGATGGCCTGGGCCTGGATCGGCGTTGGTTCGGTATAGCCGGCGTCGGCGACGGCCTGAAGAACTTCTGGGCTCAGGCCAAGATCAGCGAAGGTTGTCATATTCTGTGTTGAGATGGGTTGCCGCCGGTTGCACCAGGGCGCGCCCGCAAAAAAGTCGCCGGTTCCGGCAGCCGGAACATAGGAAGCCGCCGCCGCATGTCAACGCGCGCTGACCGTTTCCAGCCGCTTTAACTCTGTCATCTTGCGGGGCCACAGTTCCATCGCCTCCGCCGCACAGGAAAAAGGCAAGACGACGGGGCCATCCAGAGAGGAAACGCCAATGTTGAAGACAGTTCGATTCGGTCTTCTGGCCAGCGCCGCGGTGCTGGCGCTCGCGGGCGTGGCGCACGCGGACATGACGGGAATGGTGGGCAACACCATCGTCCTGACCGGCGCCAACAACATGTTGATCAAGGTCCAGCTGCGCGCCGACGGAAGCTATCAGACGGTGGTCGGCGCCGGGCCGACCGTGAAAGGCACGTGGAAGGATAAGGACGGCCAGCTCTGCTACACCCAGACCGACCCGGCGCCGCCCGCGGGCCAGCCCGCCGAGTTCTGCGCCCAGGGCATGAACGGCCGCAAGGTGGGCGACACCTGGACCCAGCCCGGCCCCGGCGGCGGGACCCTGAACGGCTCGGTGGTGGCGGGCCAGTAGTCAAACTGGGTGACGTCTCACGCTTCTCGGCCCATCATGGGCCGCCGATGAAGATGACCATGGCCCAGGGGCGATAGCGCTCCTCGAGCCGCGGCTGGCGGCGGGAGGAGCGGATGGATATGCGTGGATCGATCTTTGGCGCCGGCGTCGCACTGGCGACGGTGCTCGGCTTTGCGGCGGCCCAGGCCCAGGTGCCGCCCGATGTCGCGGCCAAGAACAAGGCTTCGGCCGGCAAGATCGACTTCACTGTGACCGCGCTCTATGCGCCGCTGCAGCCCAAGGAGCCCTACGCCGGGATCACTGTCACCCGCGACGTGGCGACGGGCGCCGACCCGCTGCAGAAGATCGACGTCCTCGAGCCGACCGCCAAACCCTCCAAGGCCCGGCCCGTGATGATCTTCGTCCACGGCGGCGGTTTCGTCCGGGGCGACAAGAAGCAAACCGACAACATGCTGGTCTGGGCGGTGAACAACGGCATGGTCGGTGTCGACGTGAACTATCGCCTGGCGCCCAAGGATCCCTGGCCCGCGGGCGCGGAGGACCTAAAGGCCGCGGTGGCCTGGACCCGGGCCCACATCTCCGAGCACGGCGGCGATCCGAACCGCATCGTGCTCTGGGGCCACTCGGCCGGCGCCAACCACGTCGAGGATTACGTGGCGCACGCCGAGCTGCACGGCCCCGAATACGCCGGCGTGAAGGCTGCGATCATCATGTCGCCATTCTACGCGGCGGGGACCGCCGAGCCGGCAGGGGCGGCCGGGGGTGCAGGCGGGAACCCCTATTACGGCAAGGACGCCTCGCTCTCGACCGAAGCGGCCGCCAACACCCGCCTGGTGAAGAGCTCCACGCCCATCTACGTGGTCAACGCCGAGTACGACCCGCCTTTCATGCTGGCCTATGGCGAGAGCCTCGACAAAGCCCTGACCGCCGCCGGCAAGGCGCACGGCCGCCAGGTGCTGAAGGACCACGGCCACCTGTCCGAAGGCCTGGCCGTCGGCACTTCAGACGTGTCGCTGACCCAGCCCTTGCTGGTCTGGCTTAAGGCTCACGACTGAAGCTCGCGGCCTGCGTCTATTTCATTGCGGCGTTCAAGTCGTCGAGATCACGGCGCAGCCTGCGCATCTGGCGCGGCCGATAGAACAGCATCACGGCAAGCCATGCCGCTGCGAGCAGGGCGACGGGCAGGAGGTTCAGCGCCAGCCGCGCGCCGGTCAGGTGGGGCGGGGGCGGCGTGTGGCCACGCTTCAGGAAGCCCACCACGAGCATCGAGATCACCCATGGCGCGAACGGCAGAAGGCCGACGAGGTTTCGGCCGTTCGCCAGGCGCAGGTACTGCTCGAGCCGCCGGCGCAGGAAGACGCCGCCTGGCTCGGTCGGATCGCGCGTCATGTGCATCATGCGATAGAACATGGCGAAGCATCCGACGGTGCCGAGCCCGTAGAGGGCGAACATCACCCGGATCGGCAGGTCCGGATTCTTCTGCCACGCCTGGCCCACGCCAAAGAGTGCGATGGCGGCGACCGCAATCATGGCGATCACGACCCGTTGCTCGTTCCGGTCGAGCCGGCGGCTGATGGCCTGGATGTGTTCGAGTGACATGGGATCGAACTCCTTCCTTTGGCCCTGCCAGAGGGCCCTGAGGTCTTCGTGGTCGGAGGATTGGTCGCTCATGGCGTCCTCCCCTGGTGGAAGCGCTCGGCCAGTACGGTCTTGATGCGGTGGATCTTCACGGCGACGGCTCCGGCGGAGAGGGCGGTGACCTCGCCGATGGCGGCGGCGTCGAAGCCTTCGAGGTAGAGCAGCATGATCTGGCTGTCGGGCGGCTTCAGCGAGCGGACCAGCGCCCGCAACCGCTCGATCGCCTGCCGTTCCCCGGTCGTCGCTTCCGGGTCGGCGCCGTCAGGCGCGTTCTCGAGCTCATCGAGGCCGACCAGCTGGACCTTGGCCTTCCGCTTGAGCACGTGGGTCGCCGCCACATTGTGGGCCACCCGGTAGACCCAGGTCTTCAGCGAGCAGCGGCCGTCGAACTTCGCGAGGCTGCGCCAGAGCTGGACATGGATCTCCTGCCGGAGATCACGCCTGAGGTCGGGATCGGCTTCGTAGCCGCGCGCGAGGCGATCGAGCGCAGGGCCGAACTCGGCAGCCGCCTCCAGGTACCGCTGCTCCTGGCCGATGCTCCGCACGTCCGACGCCGCCCCACTAAGAACCCCTTATCAGAGGTAGTCGCGGCGGTTGAGGCAGGTCTTACAGGCGATTAGCGCGGGCCTAATCCGGCTGTGGCTGGATCATGCTGATCCGATGCCCGTCCCCGCGCGCGCCGCAGAGGCGTGGAGAGATCGCCAACGCCCAATCTTCACCAGCCTGGGGAATCCCACGCTAAATAGGGTGGAAATAGGGTGGAGATCAGACGTCCAGGTCGTCGGCTGCGAATTCCGCGTTCTCCTGGATGAAGCGGAAGCGCAGCTCCGGCTTGCGACCCATCAGGGTTTCGACCAGGCTTTCCACCAGATCTTCCGAACGAGGCAGGGTGACCCGCGCCAGGGTGCGCTTGGCCGGGTCCATGGTGGTTTCCTTGAGCTGGGCCGGCATCATCTCGCCCAGGCCCTTGAAGCGGCCGATCTCGGGCTTCTTGCCCTTGAACACCGTGGCCAGCAGTTCCTCGCGGTGGGCGTCGTCCCTCGCGTACTCGGTCTTGCCGCCGTGGCTGATGCGGTAGAGCGGCGGCAGCGCCAGGAACAGGCGCCCGGCGCGGACCAGCTCGGGCATGGTGCGGTAGAAGAAGGTGATCAGCAGCGAGGCGATATGCGCGCCGTCCACGTCGGCGTCGGTCATGATCACGATCCGCTCGTAGCGCAGCTCCTCCTCCTTGAACCGCTTGCCGCCCTGGACGCCCAGGGCCAGCATCAGGTCGGCCAGCTCCTTGTTGGCGCCGGCCTTGTCGGTGGTGGCCGAGGCGACGTTGAGGATCTTGCCGCGCAGGGGCAGGATCGCCTGAGTGCGGCGGT
>CAZTMF010000349.1:0-4091 GCA_964614675.1 uncultured Caulobacteraceae bacterium
GCGCCCCAGTCGCCACCCTGTGCTACGAACTTCGTGTATCCGAGGCGCTTCATCAGCACGACCCACGCCCGCGCGATGTGCGCGGCGTCCCAGCCGGTCGCGCTGGGCTTTTCCGAGAATCCGTAGCCCGGCATCGAGGGGATCACGACGTGGAACGCGTCGTCTTCGGTGCGTCCGTGCGCGGTCGGGTTGGTGAGCGGGTCGATGATCTTCAGCTGCTCGACGACGGAGCCGGGCCAGCCGTGCGTCACGATCAGCGGCAAGGCGTTCTGGTGCTTCGAACGGACGTGGATGAAGTGAATGTCCAGTCCGTCGATCTCGGTCATGAAGTTCGGCAGGGCGTTAAGCCTGGCCTCGCACCTGCGCCAGTCGTATTCGCTCGCCCAGTAGCGGGCGAGCTCCTGCATGGTCGCGAGCTGGACGCCCTGCGATGCGTCCGCGACCGTCTCCCGCTCGGGCCACTGCGTCGCCTCGATCCGCCGGCGGAGGTCGGCGAGCGCGTCATCGGACGCGTGGAACTGGAAGGGCCGGATGGAAGCGTCGCTCGATGAGGCGGCAGGGCCTTTGGGGACGATGATATCGGTCATGGCGGTAATCTCCGACGATGGATGTGAGACGCGCGCAGTGAAGCCTCTCCGCCCCGCAGGGCGGCCAAAATAATCGCCTTGCGCGAAGGCGTTTTTGTTATCTGAACGGCGCTCGTTATGGTCAAGAAGCTTGGCAATGACGTCACTAAGCTTGGCAATTACAGCAACCGAGCTTGATGTTAACATGACTATCGCCGCTGCGGCCAACTCGTTATTTGCCGCGAATGCAACCGCGCCTGCGCACGTTTCCGTGTTCAGGCTCGGGTCGTGTGCGGAGGCCGCCGAAGTGACCCTGGGTCGTCTGCCTGTCATGACGGGCGGCCCGATAGGCTGTCCGAAACGCCCCTTTGCCCAGCCTACCGATCCTGCCTACTGTAGGTCGAATTCCGCTGAAGACGGACGGGGGGACGAATGGTTGGGACGCCGTATCCCAAGCAGCCGATGTACCGGTTTGCGTACACCAAGCTCACGCCAGAGCAGATCCAGGCCAGGCTGACGCCGGCCGCGATCAAGGGCCCGGCCAGCGCCTCGCCGCTGTCGGACGCCTTCGCCGGCAAGACGCTGAAGATCGTCACCGAGAAGGGCCCGGAGCTCAGCTACCGCTTCAAGGGGCCGGGCAAGCTCACCCTCGTGGAGAATGGCGGAAAGCCGGTGGACGCCGGCTACGGCGCCCTGACCCACGACAAGCTCGCCTTCTTCGCCCACCTGATCCCCGGGACCCAGCGCGGCTATGCGGTGGTGGTCGACCGCAAGACCAACCTCGCCACCGTCTTCGAGCTCTGGTTCTCGGGCTACAAGGACAACCGAGAGGTCCAGCGCGAGGTCTACCAGGGCTATGTCGAGCAGGCCGGCGAACCCGCGCCCTCGCTGCGCCATGCGGCCACCAACCGGATGGAAGGCCACGCCTACCACTGGACCCAGGATACCGGGATCGAGACCCTCGAGTTCTATCCCACGGCGGCCTATTCGCACTTCGTGGAGCTGACCCGGCTGGGCGGCGAGCTCGGCTATTCCGCCCCCTCCGACTACATCAAGATCGACGACGACTTCTACATCTACACCCGCACCGAGTGCGAGCTCTCGGGGACCTTCACGGTCTATGCGATCGACCTGAACCGGCTGCAGCAGATCGGCCTCAGGCTCGGCTTCGACGCCAAGGACCAGCTCGAATACTACCTGTTCCGCGGCAAGGCCGACTGGCTGGGCCAGATCGCCCAGTTCGAGAAATTCGGCGATGTGGCGGGCAATGTCGTGCCCCCGCCCAAGGACGCCAAGAAGGGCGAGCGTCGGGTCTACCGGCCGCTGCTGACCATGCCCAAGATGACCCCGGAGCAGGTCAACGAGGCGGTCGCCAAGCGGACCAGCGTCTTCCCGGCGCCCACCGGAACCGGACCGCAGATGGCCGGCAACGCGCTGCCGTCGTCGGACTTCCTGGCCGGCAAGACCTTCGCCCTGCGCTACGACAATGGCCTCCTCATGGAGTACCGGGCGTCGGGTCCCGAGGAGCTGGAATACCGCAAGGACGGCGGGGCCTGGACCAAGGCCCGCTACAAGGCCTGGGAGCCGGCGCCGGGGGTGATCAACTTCGGCCACCTGCTGGAAGGCATGCCCGACCACGACGGCCACATGATCGTCGCCGACTTCGACAACGGCCTGGTCACCTTGCTCCGCGGCCATCTGAACACCCCCTATTTCGCCAACGAGGCGGGGGTGCAGACCATCTTCGGGGTCATCGAGATGGAGGGCGTCGCGACGCCGACCTACGAGCGGCACCAGTTCACCGACGAGCTGCTGGGTCGGGCCCTGACCTGGAACTACGCGCCGGGCCTCACCTCGATGCACCTCTATTCGACGCCGCACTCGATGAGCTGGATCATCTTCACCGACACCGGCGCGGGCGGCCTGGAGTGGAGCGGGCCGGCCTCCTACGTGAAGATCCGCGACCAGCTCTATTACATGTACTGGCTGGAAGAGGCCTGTAACGGCACCCTCGGCACCATCCTGATCAACCTCCGCACCCTGCACGACTCCGGCATCGGCTATCACTGCGGGGCCGAGGGACTGAGCATGAGCTCGGTGGGCGCCCACATGCGCCACGCCGGCCGGTTCGACACGGTCAAATACTTCCAGCCGAAGACAGAGGGGACCCAGGCATGAGCACCCAGAGCACCTCCTCGCGCCGGTCCTTCCTGAAGGGCGGCGCCATCGCCGCCGCGCCCCTGGCGGTGGCCGCCCCGGCCGCGGCCATGGCGGCGAGCGAGCATAGGGCCAAGGCCCAGCGGCTGCAGGACGAGGCCGAGATCCGGGCGCTGCACCAGGCGTGGCTGCGCAAGGTCGCCACTGGGATGGACGCCTCGGCGCTGTTCGCCGATCCGAAGGCGGCGCGGCTGCCCGATGCCGTGCGCGGCGTCGCCACGGATCATGCCGGCGATGCGGACATGATCGAAGTCGCCGCTGACGGACTCAGTGCCTCGGGCCGGTTTGCGACGCTGGTCGATCTGCAGTCCGAGCTGCCGCGCGACACCACCCTGGCCCAGATGGCCCACGCCCAGGGCGAAGGTGTTGTCCGCCACAGCGAGCGGAGGGCGCTTCACGCACACTACGTCAAAGCTGACGGCGCCTGGACGATCGCGGCGCTGCAGCTTAGGCGGCTCTGAGGACTGGACCGGTCCATTGAGCTCGATATCGGCTTCGGGTGCTTCCCGGTCTTGCCGGCGACGCTACGCTGCTGCCATGCGAGCCGTTGTTGTCCTGGTCGTCGGTTGCATCTCGGCTTCCCAGGCAATGGGAGGTGAGAGCGGATGCCGCATGGTTCATGGCCGGATGTCGGTCGCGAACGGTACTCCGTCCGTGCGGATTTGGGTCATCGGCACGCACAGGGTGCTTGGTGTCGTCCAGCAGGACGAGACGTTCGAAGATCTTCCCGCCAACATCCGCCATCTCTGGGCGCCTCACGGCGACGATGCGATGTGGTCGAGCTCCATATTCGGAGATTTCCGTGTCTGCCCTCTCACGAAGAGCAAACCAGGCTGGATGCAGTTCGTCAGCGTGAAATCGGGCGTCCACCTGCGCATCCGCCGAATAGACTGATCGGAATGGGTGTGTCGCCGCTGCCTACACCGTGATCTGAGACCCCATCTCCACCACCCGCCCGGCGGGGATGTGGAAGAAGTCGGTGGGCGCCGCGGCGTTTCTCATCATCACGATGAACAGCTTGTCCTGCCAGCGGGGCATCAGCCCGTGCTTCTCGGCGGGCACCACGGTGCGGCGGCCGAGGAAGAACGACGTCAACATGTGGCTGTAGGCCAGGCCTTGGGTGCGGCCCTGGCGCAGGGCCTCGGGCACGTTCGGCGATTCCATATAGCCGAAGGTGGCCACGGCGGTCTTGAAGCCTTCGTTGATGGTCTCAACCTTCAGCCGCTCGGACGGGGGCACCCGGGGGGTGTCGGCGGTGCGCACGGTCATGATGATGTTCTGCTCGTGCAGCACCTGGTTGTGCTTGAG
>CAZTMF010000350.1:0-4084 GCA_964614675.1 uncultured Caulobacteraceae bacterium
CCGTCGAGATCCTGCAGAGCGTGCTGGCCACCGAGCTGGTCTGCGTGCTGCGCTATACCCAGCACTCCATCGTCGCCAGCGGCATCAACAGCTCCGGCGTCAAGGCCGAGTTCGCCGAGCACGCGCGCGAGGAGCAGGAGCACGCCCAATGGGTGGCCGAACGGATCACCCAGCTCGGCGGCACGCCCGACTTCAATCCCGACACCCTCACCGGCCGCTCGGCCTCGCAGTTCAAGCCGGGCGCGGACCTGGTCGACATGATCAAGGAGAACCTGATCGCCGAGCGGATCGCCGTGGCTCACTATCAGGAGCTGGTGCGCTACTTCGGCGACAACGACCCAACCACCCGGGTGTTGCTGGAGCGCATCCTGGAGGTCGAGGAAGAGCACGCCGACGACATGCACGACCTTTTGGTGGCGCATGAAGGTCAACCGATGCTCGGCGACGGCGGCTGAGGCCTTTCCGCTTTGACTTCCGGCGCGGCCAGGCGGAGGCTTGGCCATGCGTTGGGTGCTGCTGCTTCTGATGGGACTTTCCGCGTGGCCGGCTCTTGCCGCCGACGGCGCGCAGCTGTTCGCCGATCAGTGCGCCTCGTGCCATGTGCTGGCGGGCGCCAGCAGCGATCAGGGGCCTTCGCTCAAGGGGGTGGTCTGGCGCAAGGTCGCCGGCCAACCCGACTTCACCTATTCCGGCGCTCTGAAGTCGCTCGGCGGCTCCTGGAGTCCGGCGCGGCTGGACGGCTTCCTCAAGGACACCCAGGGCTTCGCCCCGGGCAACGGCATGTTCTTCGCGGTCAACGATCCGGCCGACCGCAAGGCGATCATCGAGTATCTGCACGCGAGCCACTAGGATCCGCGGAGGCGACGCGTGCTGAAGCTGGTGACCATCGAACTCTCGGGCGCCGATCTCGAGGCCTTCGACAGCTACGAAGCCGCGGTGCTGGCCGTGCTCCCCGAACACGGCGGGCGGCTGGAGCTCCGGGTGCGGGCCATGGACTCGTCGAAAGAGACCCACCTGCTCTATTTCCCCGACGAGGCGGCCTATGAGCGCTTCCGCGCCGACCCTCGGCGGACGGCGGTCCAGGACCAGTGGCGCCGCTCCAGGGCGACCTCTTCCGCGATCGATGTCGAGCGGCTGAGCTGAACCGGTCATGACCAGCCACGAACCGCTGATCGACCCCGTCAAGCTCTCGGAGCTCAGGCCCACCCAGATCACCGTGGGGCTCCGGGAGGTAAGGGAGAAGCGCCGCCAGTGGCGCGACCACGTCGACCACGACGGCCAGCAGTTCCTTGGCCGGCACATGATCCCGGTGGTGCTGGGTCCGAAAGGGCGCCGCTATATCGTCGACCATCATCATCTCGCCCGAGCGCTGATGGACGAGGGAGTCGAAGACGTGCTGGTCGACCCACTGGCAGACCTGTCCGGACTGACGAAGGACGCCTTCTGGGTCTTCCTCGACCACCGCGGCTGGTGCTTTCCCTATGACGCCGCCGGACAGCGCGTCGACTTCGAGCAGATCCCCAGGTCGGTGGGCGAGATGCTCGACGATCCGTGGCGCAGCCTGGCGGGCGAGCTTCGCCGCGCCGGCGGCTTCGCCAAGGACCCGATGCCGTTCAGCGAGTTCCTGTGGGCCGACTTCCTTCGCCGGCGCATGCGCCCGAAGCTGTTGGAGCGCGACTTCCCCGCCGCCCTCACCCAGGCGCTGACCCTTGCCCGCGGCAAGGACGCACAATACTTGCCCGGATGGTGCGGTCCCGATCCGATCAGCTGAGCATCGGCTACTTGCTGATCCGGTCCAGGTTGAGCGCGATCAGGCCGGGCGCCCCTCTCAGCCGGCGGGCGACATCCCCGAAGCCGTTCTTTCGCGGCGCGTTCAGGTCGGCGCGGTACTCGATCACCTTGCCGCCTTCGCTGACGGCGTAGCTGAAATTCTCCAGGCTGATCTTGGGATCGCCGAGCAGCGTGTTCAGCTCCGCCTCGCTCGGCGCCTTGTCCGCCTCGAACCGCAAGGTCGCCAGTCCCAGGACCCGCGAGGGCACCCTCCCCTCGATGCGCCGCTGCACGACGAGGATGACGAGGACGACGATCGTGGCGAAGCCGGCCGGAACCCACAGGCCCACGCCGAACAGCTGGCCGATGGCGGCCGTGGTCCAGACCGAGGCGGCCGTGGTCAGCCCCTGGACCGTGACGCCCTCCTTGAAGATCACGCCCGCGCCGATGAAGCCGACGCCGGTCATGACCCCCTGGGACACGCGGCTGGGATCCAGCAGCACGGTCCCGGGCGGGAAGCCTCCCGCCCTCAGCACAGGCAGATAAGCCAGGGTCATGGCCACGGCGGCGGCCAGGGAGACCAGGGCGTGGGTCCGGAAGCCCGCCACGCGGCCGTTGTAGGTCCGCTCCAGCCCGATCAGGCTGCCCGCGCCCCAGGCCAGAGCCAGATTGCCTATGACCTCGCCGAGGTGGAACGCCATGACGCCAGATTGCGCCGATGCGTCAGATTCGCGAAGGCGGCGCTCACGACCCCCAGGTGGCGAACATGCCGATCGCCGCTGCGGCCATCACCAGGGTCGCGGCCCAGCCGACGATGCTCAGCGGGATCGGAAGGACGAAGCGGCCCATGGTGGCCTTCTTGGTCGACATCAACATCATCATCACCATGACCGGCACGGCGACGACGCCGTTGATCACCGCGCTCCAGAACAGCGCCTTGATCGGATCGATGGGGGTGAAGTTCAGCAGGGCCCCCAGGATCATCAGCACCGCCAGGATCGCGTAGAACGCCTTGGCGCGCATCAGCTTGCGGGCGAGACCGACGTGGATGCCGAACGCCTCGCCCACCGCATAGGCCGCCGAGCCGGCCAGGACGGGCACGGCGAGCAAGCCGGTCCCGACGATCCCCAAGGCGAAGATCGCGAACACCAGCGGCCCGGCGATCGGCCGCAGCGCTTCGGCGGCCTGGCTCGAGGTCTGGATGTTGGTGATGCCGTGGGCGTGCAGGGTGGCCGCCGTCGAGATCACGATGAACAGCGCGACCAGATTGGAGAAGGCCATGCCGACCATGGTGTCGATCCGGATGCGCCGGAACTCGGTCTTCGCCTGCTCGGGCGCACGCTCGAGCGGCTTGGCGCCGTCACGCTCGCGGACCTCGTCGACCTCCTCCTCGGCCTGCCAGAAGAACAGGTAGGGACTGATCGTGGTGCCCAGGATGGCGACCACGACGGTCAGGTAGTCGGCCTTGAAGGACAGGGTGGGCACGACCAGGTGATGGGCCACTTCGGCCCACGGCGTCTTCACCACCAGGGCCACGCCGACATAGGCGAACAGCGACAGCGTCAGCCACTTCAGCACCGAGACGTAGCGCGAATAGCGGACGAACACCTCGAGCAGGAGAGAGAGCAGCGCGAACAGCGCCACGAACAGCAGCTGCGGTCCCTTCACCAAAAGGCCCAGCGCGGCCGCCATGGCCCCCAGGTCGGCCCCGAGATTGATGGTGTTGGCCGCCACCAGCAGCAGCACGATCGGATAGAGCAAGCGGGCCGAGTAATGGCGCTTCAGATTGCCGGCGACGCCGTGGCCGGTGACGCGGCCGATGCGGGCGCTGATCTCCTGGATCGCGCACATCAGGGGCCAGCTGAACAGCAGGGTCCAGCCCATGTCGTAGCCGAACTGGGCGCCGGCCTGGGAATAGGTGGCGATGCCGCTGGGGTCGTCGTCGGACGCGCCGGTGATCAGTCCCGGTCCCAGCACCTGCAGGAGCTTGGGCCTCTCCGGCTGCTTGACGTCCTCGGGGCGGTCGCGGTCGGTCGTTTCGGCCTGGGCCATCGGGAGAACCCCCTTGCTGCTGGCCAGCAACGCCCAAGCTGAGCCATCGATCCGTGAAGTAATAGCAGGCTCGACGCTGAACGGCTGCAGCGGCGGTGCGTTTCGCCATGCATCCAGGAGGACGTCCCATGGCCGAGCTCGACGCCAACGCCCGCAAGAAGCTGCCCGCCGGTAAGTTCGCCGAACCCGAGAAGCGCAAGTACCCGATCGAGGACAAGCCGCACGCCCGCAACGCCAAGGCCCGCGCCAGCCAGGCGGTCAA
>CAZTMF010000351.1:0-4080 GCA_964614675.1 uncultured Caulobacteraceae bacterium
CAGGACCACCAGTACGTCACCGAGAGCCGCGAGCGGATGCTGGGCGGGCGCAAGCTGGAAGAGGTGTCCAAGGAGGGGCGGACCAAGCTGGCCCAGGTGCCGCCGACGCTGGAGCCGTTCCGCCAACTTCTGAGGCAGAACAAGTGGCTGGGCGGCGAGCAGCCCAACTACGCCGACTTCCGGGCCCTGGCGGTGTTCCTGTGGTGCGGCTCGGTGGCCTCCACCCCGCCGCTGACCGAAGACGATCCGCTGCGCGACTGGATCGACCGGGGCTTCGACCTCTACGGCGGTCTCGGCCGGCATCCGGGCATGAGCCCGATGTTCGGGCTCCAGCTGAAGGAAGGCGATCCCGAGCCGTTCCAGAAGGACGGCGCCTTCGGGGGCCTCGCCACCCGAAACACCGGCCCGCAGTCCACCAAGGCCGAGACCGACCGCATCACCGGCAAGGCGCCGGCGACGGCGGAGGGCTGAGGCCCCGAGCCCGGTGGAGGCCACGGCCGTCCTGGTGGTGACCCACCGCTATTCGGCGCCGCCCGAGCGGGTGTTCGACGCCTTCCTGGACGTGGCGATCGCGCGGCGGTTCCTGTTCGCCACCGCCACCGGCGAGATGATCGAGGCCTCGATCGACCCGCGCGTCGGCGGCCGGTTCGTGTTCACCGAGCGCCGGCCCGACATGGGCGACGTGCGCCACGTCGGCGAGTTCCTGGTGATCGACCGGCCTCGGCGGCTGGCGTTTACCTTCGGCGTCCCCCAGTTCGATCCCCGCATGACCACCGTTTCCATCGACCTGAAGTCGGACGGGGAGGGTGCCGAGCTGACCCTGACCCACGAGGGCGTGGCGCCTGAGTACAAGGACGGAACCGCCGACGGCTGGCGGCGCATCCTGGCGGGCCTGGAGCCGGCCCTCGAGGGCGTCACGGCGGCAGGGTGGCGCTGACCTCTCGCCGCTCTACCGCCCCCGTCGCGTGGCGACGGGGGAGGGGGACCGCACGCCGAGGTCCGGGCAAGCGGACTGAAGAGCGGGTGGTGGAGGGGGCGAGCCCCACGCAATGAATCGCAGCTGCGGCCTCTGCGGCCGGCAACCCGCCCCCTCCACCACCCGCTCTACCCCCGGCTTTCGCCGGGGTCGGCGTGCGGTTCCCCTCCCGCCGCTTCGCGGGGGAGGTAGCGGGTGAGCGGGTCTAGTTGGGCGCCTCCGGGCAGCAGTTCGCCGCCGGCGCCGGATCGGGCGTCCACTGGGGGAGATCCGCCGGCCCGGCGTAGATGAAGGTCCCGGGGACCATCCGGCCCAGCACATAGGGATAGTCCTCGCCCGAGAAGGCGAAGCAGCCGTCGCTGCGGCCGGCCTGGCCGTGGCCGCCGGCGTCCACATGGGCGGCGATCCATTGGGCGCTGGCGTAGTTCTGGCCGTCCGAGCGGTTGGCCTGGTGGATCACGATGCAGCGGCAGCGGGCGTTGGAACTCGTGGGGTCGAGGCCGTCCAGCCGCACGGCGCGCGAGAGGTTGGCGGGGCTGTCGTACTGTTCGCCGGTGACATAGCCGCCGGTCGAGCTGGCCAGCGATCCCACCGTGTTCGAGACCCGGACGGCTCTGCCGGTCTGGTCGGGGTCGGAGCCCTTGCCGTGGGTGGTGACCAGGTTGCGCACCGATCCGTCCCGCAGGTTCAGCACATAGAAGCGGGGCTCGTCGCTGCGGCGGGACAGGTCGACCACCGCGATGCGGCGCCGGTCCGCCACCCGGCCGCGATGGGCGCGGAGGCCGGCCAGGGCTTCGCGCAGCAGGGCGCGGGGGATCAGGCCGTTGCGGTCGAGACGCACGCCATGGCGAAAAACCGGCGAAGGACGCCAGCGCGCCTCGGCGGCGGGCGCGAGGGCGAGGAGCAGGGCGGCGAAGGCCAGGACGACGGCGCGCATGGCCCCTTCATCCCGCGAGCGCGGCCTCCTCGTCCAGCCAGGCCTGAGCGCGCTTGAACACATCCTCGAACATCTCGGCCGTCAGCCGGCCGGTGTTCGTGTTGAGCCGGGAGCAGTGGTAGCTGTTGAACAGGCGATAGGGGCCGGCGTCGAACTCCTGGCCGTGGCCGCCGGGCGCGGCGGAGCCCTTGAGGCCCAGGGCCTTCAGCACATTGCGCCGGGAGACGTCGCCCAGGGTCACGATCGCCTTCAGGCGGGGCAGGGCGGCGATCCGGGCGGCGAGGAACGGCCGGCAGTTGGCCTCCTCGGACGGTTCGGGCCGGTTGCCGGGCGGGGCGCAGCGCACGGCGTTGGTGATCATGCAGTCCACCAGCTCCAGCCCATCGTCGGGCCGCGCCTCGTAGCGCCCCCTCGCGAGACCGAGCTTCAGCAGGGTCCCGTAGAGCAGCACGCCCGCGTGGTCGCCGGTGAACGGCCGTCCGGTGCGGTTGGCCCCGGCCCGGCCGGGCGCCAGGCCCACGACCAGCAGCCGCGCCTTCGGATCGCCGAAAGAGGGGGCCGGATCGTTGAACCAGCCAGGCTCCCTGGCGCGGTTCTCCTGGCGGTAGGCCACGAGGCGCGGGCAGAGCGGGCAGCCCCGAGGCGCTTCAGGGAGCGCCTCCGCGGGCGCCGCGGCGTCAGGCGGGCTCATCCAGCGCCGGCTCGCGGTCTTGGGGTTCGCCCTGGATGAAGCGGGGCAGGCCGCTGGCGCCGGTCTGGCGCGGCCGGCCGACGATCGGGATCAGGTCGGCCAGCTCGACGAAGTGGTCACACTGGCGGCGCAGGTCGTCGGAGGCCATGGGCGGCTGGGACTTCATGGTCGAGACCACGGTCACCCGCACGCCCTTCTGCTGCACCGCCTCGACCAGGCGGCGGAAGTCCCCGTCGCCGGAGAACAGCACCAGGTGATCGGCTTTATCGGCCATGGCCAGCATGTCGACGGCGATCTCGATGTCCATGTCGCCGCGGAATCGCCGCCGGCCGGTCTGGTCGGTGTACTCCCGCGCCGGCTTGGTCACCACGTTGAAGCCGTTGTAGTCCAGCCAGTCGACCAGAGGCCGGATGGGCGAGTACTCCTGGTCGTCGACCAGGGCGGTGTAGTAGTAGGCCCGGATCAGGACGCCGCGCTTGCGGAACTCGTCCAGAAGCTTCTTGTAGTCGATGTCGATGCTGAGGCCCCGCGCCGCCGAGTATAGGTTGGCCCCATCGATGAACAACGCAATCTTGTCGGTAGGATAGAACGTCATACGCGCCCCGGTAATGAAATAACCACGTTATGAATACGGACGAAGCAGTGGTCGTCGCGCTCGGCGGCAATCTGGCCCTGGAAGGCCAAGCTGTGCAAGCGGTGTTGGAACTTGCCGCGGGCCGCCTGGCCGGCGAGGGCCTGAGGCCGGTGCGCCGCTCGCGCTGGTGGCGCTCGGCCGCCTGGCCGGACCCGGCCGAGCCCGCGTTCCTGAACGGGGTGGCCATCGTCGAGACGGCGCTGGCGCCCCGCGAGGTGCTGGAGGCCCTGATGCGGATCGAGACCGCCTTCGGCCGCCGCCGCAGCCTGCCCAATGCGCCCCGGACCCTCGACCTCGACCTGATCGCCTACGGCCGCCGCATCCTGGGCGAGCCGGACCTCGTGCTGCCCCACCCCAGAGCCGCCGACCGCCTGTTCGTCATGGGCCCCCTGGCCGAGATCGCCCCCGACTGGCGCCACCCCCTGACCGGCGAAACCGCCGCCGACCTCGCCGCCCGCGCCACGGTGGGGACCGACGCCGCGCCGCTCGGAGACTCCTGACGATGGGGGACCTGGTGCGTCTGGTCGTTCCCGCCCTGGGCTTCGTGATCTGGTTCTTCACGGCCTGGGCGCTCTGGCGGGGCGCGTCGACGGGCGTGGTCCCAGGTCGTCCCAGCGGTTGGCCCGGGACTTACCGCCGCAAGGTCCAGCCAGGCGCCTACTGGCTCGCCATGGGCGTGTATGCGCTGCTGTTCCTGTGGATCACCTTCTCCATCGCGAAGAGGGTGCTGAGCCCAGAACTGGCGCACCACTAAGGCGACGCCGATCTGACGATCTCCTTCCATCCCGGGGGCGCGGATGCGCCGTAAGGATTCAACCACGAACCTCACGAACCTCACGAAC
>CAZTMF010000352.1:0-4062 GCA_964614675.1 uncultured Caulobacteraceae bacterium
GGCGAAGGCGCCGGGGTGAAGGCCATGGGCTGGTTCGTGATCCTGCTGCTGCCGATCACCATCGGCTTTGCGTGCTGGCGGGTGGGCGAGCCTCAGGTTCCCGCCGACCGGGAACGCGGGCGGTTCGGCGACTATTTCCGCCTGATGCTGCGCCCGACGGTGGCCCGGCTGATCGTCGTGGACCTGCTGCTCGGCTGGGCGCCGGGGGTCACCGGCATCCTCTATCTGTTCTACTTCGACCAGATCAAACACATGGGCTCGGCCCAGGCGAACATCCTGCTGCTGGGCTTCTTCGTGGCCGGCCTCCTGTTCGGGCCGGTCTGGTGGACCCTGGCCGAGCGTATCGGCAAGCATCGGGCGCTGGCGGCGTCGGCCGTCACCATGGTGGCGGGCGAGCTGGCGGTGATGGTCATCCCCTTCCCGTCCGTCGGCGTCGCCATGGCGGTGATCGCCTTCGCCGGCATCTCCTATTCGGGCTCGCTTCTGCTCCGGTCGATGATGGCCGACGCCAGCGACGAGCTCAGGCTGGAGACCGGCAGGGACCGCACCGGCCTGCTCTACGCCCTGCTCACCGCCACGACCAAGATCGGCACCGCCCTGGCCGGCCTGACCTTCGTCGGGCTCGAACTCGTCGGCTTCCACAGCGGCGGTGGCAACAGCCCCACGGCCCTGCTCTGGCTGCAGATCATGTTCATCGGAACGCCCGTAGCGGCAAGCGCCCTTGCCGCCTGGATCATCATGGGCCATCGGCTGGATGCGCGGCGTCACGGCGAGATCCTCGCCGCCCTGGCCGCGAAGTCGCTTCTGCCTGTGGCCGCCGAATGACCCCTCCCCCCGACCCGCATCCCCTCTTCCGGCTCCTACAGATCATGGCCCGCCTGCGCGATCCGCAGGGCGGCTGCCCCTGGGACCTGGAGCAGACCTTCGCCACCATCGCGCCCTACACCATCGAGGAAGCCTACGAGGTGGCCGACGCCATCGAGCGGGGCGACATGGCCGAGCTGAAGGACGAACTCGGGGACCTCCTGCTGCAGGTGGTCTACCACTCGCGCATGGCCGAAGAAGCGGGCGACTTCGCCTTCGCGGATGTCGCCCAGGCGGTCGCCGACAAGATGGTCCGCCGTCACCCTCACGTCTTCGGCGCCGAGGAGGTCAAGGACGCCGGGACTCAGACCGTCCGCTGGGAAGCCATCAAGGCCGCCGAGCGCGCAGCCAAGGGCCAGGGAGAATCGGCCAAGTCAGGCGCACTGCACGGAATTCCGGTGGCCCTCCCCGCCCTCACCCGCGCCGCCAAACTGACCCGCAGGGCCGCCCGCGTGGGCTTCGACTGGCCGAGCACCGACGAGGTGATCGACAAGCTCAAGGAAGAGCTGGCCGAGCTGGAGGTCGAGATCGTCGCCGGCGACGTCGAGAAGGCCCGCGCCGAGCTGGGCGACCTGATGTTCGTCTGCGCCAATCTCGCCCGAAAGCTCGACGTCGAGCCGGAGACGGCCCTCCGGGCCGCCAACGCCAAGTTCGAGCGCCGCTTCGCCCACATCGAGCGCCGACTGGCCGAGCAGGGCTCCAGTCCCGAAGCGTCGACGCTTGAGGAGATGGACGACCTCTGGAACGAGGCCAAGGCCATCGAAAGGAACAACCTCCGCGAGCAATAACAGACTCGATTAAGCTCGGTTCTTAACCCCATGTTTGATGTCTGGGGCCTAGCGTCGGCCCACGGTTTGGACGAGCGTCGGGGGCTCGCGGCCGTATCGCAAGGGGCGGCGATGCCGGATCCAGTCGAAACTCTGCTGCGTGGGCCGAAAGCCTACGACCTGGCGCGCCGGGCCATGGCCGCCATGGAAAAGCAGCGCGTCTGGCCGACCGCCCTGAACTACGAGATCTTCCTGCATTGCGTCGAAGACCCCGAGGGTCCCCTGGCCCTGGAGATCGCGCGCCTCGCCGAGATCGGCGAAGCCCTGACCGAAACGGTTTCGGAGGAGCTGGCCGCGTCCTTCCTGCCCAAGGCCCGGCTCAACGAGCAGATCAAGGACGCCGGGGACCAGCTGAGCAAGGAGTTGGAGGCGGTCGCCGCGGCCATCGGCACGGCCCAGAAGTCGTCCAGCAACTATGGTCAGACCCTGGCGGATGTCTCCAAGGAGCTGTCCACCTCCGAGCTGCCCCCGAGCCTGCAGAACCTGGTCCAGACGCTGTCGACCGCCACCCGCCGGGTCCAGCGCGAGAACAAGACGCTGGAAAAGCAGCTCCTGGAATCCACCTCCGAGGTGGACAAGCTGCGCGAGCACCTGGAGCAGGTGCGCCGCGACGCGACCACGGACGCCCTGACCAACCTCGCCAATCGCAAGGCCTTCGACGAGGAGTTGGAGCGCGCCTGCGCCGAGGCCGCCGCCTCCGGCCAGCCCCTGACCCTGGCCGTGATCGACATCGACCACTTCAAGGGCTTCAACGACACCTGGGGCCACCAGACAGGCGACCAGGTGATCCGCTATGTGGCCAGCGTGATCGGCCGCATGGCCCCGCCCCCGCGATTCGCCGCCCGTTACGGCGGCGAGGAGTTCGGTCTGATCTTCCCTGGCGAATCCTCGACCATGGTCCGCAAGACCCTGGAGGAGATCCGCGAAGAGGTCTGCTCGCGAATCCTGCGCCGGCGCTCGACCCAGGAGGAGCTCGGCGCGGTCTCGGTCTCGGCCGGATTCGCCGAGCGCCGCCCTTCCGAGACGTCCCACGAGCTGATGGAGCGCGCGGACGCGGCGCTCTACGCCTCCAAGCACGCCGGCCGCAACCGGGTCTCGGCCGCTCCCCGTGACGCCGAGGGCGTGGCGGCCTAGGGCCTGCGCTTCGGCCGCTTGGCGACCTTCTTCCGCATCGCCGCCTCGAGCGAACCGCGCGCCCAGTCGGCCGCGAGCTCCGGCGACTCCAGCGCCTCTTCGGGCATGCGCCAGTAGCCGATCTCGAACTCCTCGCCGGTCTTCAGGGGATAGCGGAAGGGTTGCGAGCCCGTGGCCTCGAAGGCCGGGCGGTTCTCATCGTCCACGCGCAGGTAGATGGTCTCGTCCCGGTCGAGGAAGCCGAACATCAGCTCGTCGACATAGATCCCGACGCCGCCGAACATCGACCGCACGCGAATCGTGCCATGCGCGCCGAACAGGTCCTGCAGATAGTCGACGAAGGCGGGGCTGACCTTCATCGGTCATCCGTTCAGCGACCCGGGGTCGGCCGGAGTGATGGTGACGCTCTCGCCGCAGCCGCAGGCGTCGGTCTCGTTGGGATTGCGGAACACGAAACGGGCCGAGAGCTTGTCGATCTCGTAGTCGATCTCCGATCCGATCAGGAACAGGATCGACTTGGGCTCCACGAAGATGGTCACGCCCTTGTCCTCGACGACTTCGTCCAGCGGTTCGGGGCCTTCGGCGTAGTTCAGGACATATTCCTGGCCGGCGCAGCCGCCGTTCTTCACGCCGACCCTGAGGCCGGCATAGGGCTTCTCGGCCTTGGCCAGGATGTCGCGCACGCGTTCGGCGGCTCCGTCGGTCAGGGAGACCACCTTGGGGCGCGGCCTGCGCGCCCGCCGCTCGGACTGGGGCTGTATCGATCCATCCATGGGTCAGAACATGTTCAGCTGGAGCTTGGCCTCGTCGGACATCCGCGAAGGATCCCACGGCGGATCGAACACCAGGTTTACGACGCAAGACTTTACGCCCGGCACGCTCAACACCGCCTCCTCGACCCAGCCCGGCATCTCGCCGGCGACCGGGCAGCCGGGAGCGGTCAGGGTCATCTCGACCACGACATCCATGTCGTCCGACAGGTCCACCTTGTAGACCAGGCCCAGCTCGTAGATGTCGACCGGGATCTCGGGATCGTAGACGGTCTTGAGCTTGTCCACGAGCAGGTCGGTCATCCGGTCGAGCTCGGCCTGGTTCAGGGCCGAACCGGTCTCGGAAGCTGGGGCTTCAGGCTTGAAGTTAGCGTCGTCCATGGCTCACTCGAAGAAAGCGCGGGCGCGACCGAGAGCGTCCACGAACGCATCGGCCTCGTCCAGGGTGTTATATAGGGCGAAGGAAG
>CAZTMF010000353.1:0-4052 GCA_964614675.1 uncultured Caulobacteraceae bacterium
CAAGGCGCTCCGGCTGCTTCAGGGCGCCGACGTGGTGGTCAACGACCGGCTGACGCCCCAGCCCATCCTGGACCTGGCCGGCCCGGGGGCGCGGCTGATCGACGTGGGCAAGCGCAAGAGCCGCCACACCCTGCCGCAGGACGACATCAACCGGCTGCTGGTCGCCCTGGCCCTGGAGGGGCTGAAGGTGGTGCGGCTCAAGGGCGGCGATCCCTTCATGTTCGGCCGCGGCGGGGAAGAGCTGCTGGCCTGCCGCGCCGCGGGCGTGCCCTGCCATGTGGTCCCGGGCGTCAGCGCGGGTCTCGCCGCGGGCGCCTCGGCCGGCGCGCCGCTCACCCACCGGGGCCTGGCCCAGGCCGTCACCTTCGTCACCGGCCACGCGGCCGCGGGCGCCGAGCCCGACCTGGACTGGGCCGCCCTGGCCAAGGCCAACCAGACGGTGGTGGTCTACATGGGCCTCTCGACGGCGGGCGCGATCGCCGCCCGGCTGATCCAGGCCGGCCGCCAGGGCTCGACCCCCGTGGTGGCGGTGGAGGGCGCGAGCCTCGACACGGAACGCCGGGTGAAGACCACCCTGGCCGGCCTGGGCGAGGCGGTGGCGGGTCTCGAAGGCCCCGCGATCCTGATCATCGGAGAAGTCGCAAGTCTCGCGCTTCCCCTCTCCCTTCAGGGGGAGGGGTCAGGGGTGGGGGTCCGCGCCGCCATCTCAGCTGCGAGCGGCTCAGCTTTCGAGGCGGATGGGATCTTTGGACCCCCTCTCCCGACCTCTCCCCCTGAGGGGGAGAGGGGTGCGTTTGCGGCCTCTCCGACTTCGACCAAGAAAGCCCGCGTCCGATGAAAGCCCTGACCGCCAATGACCTCCTGACCGGCGACACGGTGTTCTGGTCGCGTGGGCGGTGGGTCGAGTATTTCGGCGAGGCCGAGATCCTGGCGGGCGAGGACGCCGACCGGGCGCTGGCGGTCGCGGAATCCCAGATCACCCGCGTGGTCGCGCCCTATCTGTTCGACGTCGAGCAGACGCCGCTGGGCCCCGCGCCCATCGCCTACCGCGAGCGCCTGAGGGCGCTCGGGCCCACCAACCATACCCAGCACGGCAAGCAGGCCGAGGTCAGCGAAGCGGAGGTGGAGGTGCTCACCGAGTCCTCCTCCAAGGCGCGCTCCACCGGCCGGCTCAGCCTGATCAAGAAACACTGATGCGTATCGAGATCACTCACACATGCTCCGCTCATCCCGGCGAAGGCCGGGACCCAGGACAAGTCACGCAGGTGTTTGCGGCGATCATGCGCACCGGCGCCGCTGCTGACTTTTGCGGCAGGCCTGGTTCCGACCTGCCCTGGGTCCCGGCCTTCGCCGGGATGAGCGGAAACCAGGAGAGGAGGCGCCATGTACCGCTATGACGCCATCGACAAGGAAATCGTCGCCGACCGCACGCGGGAGTTCCGCGAGCAGGTGCAGCGGCGGCTGTCGGGCGAGCTGACCGAGCAGCAGTTCCTGCGCCTGAGGCTGATGAACGGCCTCTATCTGCAGCTGCACGCCTATATGCTGCGGATCGCCATCCCCTACGGCACCCTGGACGCGGCCAAGCTGCGCCGGCTGGCCCACGTCGCGCGCACCTACGACAAGGGCTACGGCCACTTCACCACCCGCACGAACCTGCAGCTGCACTGGATCAAGCTGAGGGACGCGCCCGACATCCTCGACCAGCTGGCCGAGGTCGAGATGCACGCCATCCAGACCTCGGGCAACTGCATCCGCAACGTCACCGCCGACCCCTATGCCGGCGCCACCGCCGACGAGGTGGACGACAGCCGCGTGTGGGCCGAGGCGATCCGCCAGTGGTCGACGGTGCACCCGGAGTTCTCGTGGCTGCCGCGCAAGTTCAAGATCGCGGTCACCGCGTCCGAGACCGACCGCACGGCCGTGCGCTCGTACGACATCGGGCTGAAGCTGCACCGGAACGCCGAGGGCGAGCTGGGCTTCGAGGTGATGGTCGGGGGCGGGCAGGGCAGGACGCCCTATCTGGCGCCGACGATCCGCCCGTTCCTGCCGGTGGGGCGGCTGTTCTCGTACCTGGAGTCGGTCATGCGCGTGTACAACCGCCATGGCCGCCGGGACAACGTCTGGAAGGCGCGGATCAAGATCCTGGTCGCCCAGCTGGGGGCCGAGGAATTCGCCCGCCAGGTGGAGGAGGACTGGGCCCAGATCGCCTGGGACGCCGACATCCCCCTGGCCGAGGTCGACCGCATCCGCGAGCGCTTCGGGGTCCATGAGTTCGAGACCCTGCCCGCCGTCTCGGAGGCCTTCGAAACCGCCAAGGCGGCCGACCGCGCCCTGGCCCGCTTCGCCCGCCACAACGTGCATCCGCACAAGGCGCCGGGCTACGGCATCGTCGACATCTCGCTGAAGGCGCCGGGCGAGACGCCGGGCGACTGCTCGGCCGACCAGATGGACGCCATCGCCGAGCTGGCCCTGCGCTACTCGTTCGACGAGGTGCGGGTGAACTACCAGCAGAACCTGGTGCTGCCGCACGTGAAGCTGGACGACATCCCGGCCGTGTTCGCCAGGCTGAAGGAGATCGGCCTGGCCACGGCCAATATCGACCTGATCACCGACATCATCGCCTGCCCGGGGCTGGACTACTGCTCCCTGGCCAACGCCCGAGCCATCCCGGTGGCCCAGGCGATCGCCAGCCGCTTCGCCGACATGGACCGCGCCGAGGAGATCGGCGAGCTCAAGATCAAGATCAGTGGCTGCATCAACGCCTGCGGCCACCACCACCTCGGCCACATCGGCATACTGGGCGTCGATAAGAAGGGCGAGGAGTTCTACCAGATCTCGCTGGGCGGCTCGGGGGCCGAGGACGCGACCCTGGCCCGGATCCTGGGTCCGGCCCTGCCGCCCGACCAGCTGATCGACGCGGTGGAGACCATCGTGGGGACCTATCTGAAGGACCGCGAGCCCGGCGAGCGGTTCCTGGACACCCTGCGCAGGCTCGGCCCCGAACCCTTCAAGGAGGCCGTCTATGCCGAAGCTCATTAAGCTGAAGGCCAATGGACCTTCCGGCTCCGTCTTCGATTGGGAGGAGGACCGCTTCACCCTCCTGGCCGACGAGGACGAGGTTCCCGAGGGCGACGTGATCGTGTCGCTGAAGCGGTTCATGGCCGACGGCGAGCAGCTGCTGAGCGACCGCAAGGTGGGCGTGAAGCTGGAGCCCACCGAACAGGTCGAGGACCTGGTCTACGACCTGCCGCGGCTAGCGGTGGTGGCCCTGGCCTTCCCGAGCCATCGGGACGGGCGCAACCTCTCGGCCGCGCGGCTGCTGCGCCAGCGCTATGGCTACAAGGGCGAGCTCAGGGCCGTGGGCGAGGTGCTGCGCGAGCAGGCCCAGCACATGGTCCGCTGCGGCATCGACGCCTTCGCGCCCGCCGACGACTCGACGCCGGACACCTGGGACCGGGCCGTCCATCGCTACCGCCACGTCTACCAGCGGGCGGCCGACGAACGGACGCCGGCCTTCGTGGAGCGGGGGACGGGCGGTTGAGCGCGCTCATCGACGAACGGGTGGAACCGAAGGCGTCGCTCGAGGCGCGGGCGCTGGACGCGCGCCTGCGCTCGGCCGAGCCGCGCAAGATCCTCGAGACGGCCGTGGAGCTGTTCGGCGACCGCCTGGCGCTGGTCTCCTCGTTCGGAACCGAGTCGGCGGTGTTGCTGCACATGGCCGCCCAGGTCGATCCCAACATCCCGGTGCTGTTCCTCGACACGGGCATGCTGTTCGGCCAGACCCTGGACTATCGCCGGAGGCTGGCGGCGGACCTGGGCCTGACCGACGTGCGGGACCTGCGGCCGCTCTACCAGGACCTCGCGGTCCACGATCCGGGCCAGGACCTCTGGAAGCGCGACACCGACGCCTGCTGCAACATCAGGAAGGTGCTGCCGCTCGACCGGGCGCTGGGCGAGTTCGACGCCTGGATCACGGGCCGCAAGCGCTTCCACGGCGGCGCCCGCCTGCGCCTGAAGGTGGTCGAGGAGGCCCAGGGCAAGATCAAGTTCAA
>CAZTMF010000354.1:0-4044 GCA_964614675.1 uncultured Caulobacteraceae bacterium
CCGGGCGGTGATCGAGTGGACCCACTTCAAGCGCAAGTCGGGCGTCATCCTGCGCGGAGACGAGTGGTACATCTTCAGCCCGTCGGGGCTGATCCAGGAAATCCGCGCATATTACGCCTCGCCTCAGGACGTCTCGCTGCAGGCGCTGGAACTCGGCGGCTTCGACTATGAGGGCCGCGGCTATCCGATGAAGGCGCCCAAGGCGTGACGCAAACGAGCGAGACCCGCCGCTTCCGGCTGGACGGTGCGTCGGCCGATCCGACCAAGATCATCTGCGCCCACCTGAACTATCGGAACCGGCTGGATGAGCTGGAGGCGGAATGTCCCCCGGCCCCCAATTACTTCATGAAGCCGATCAGCTGCCTCGTCGGGCACAAGGGCGCGGTGGTGCGGCCGCTGGGCTGCAGGTACCTGAACTACGAAGGCGAGGTGGCCATCGTCATCGGGCGGACCTGCAAGAACATCCGCATCGCCGAGGCGCTGGACTACGTGGCCGGCTACACCCTCGCCAACGACTTCGCCCTGCATGACTTCCGGGACGCCGATCGCGGCTCGATGCTGCGGGTGAAGGGCGCCGACACCCTGGGCGCGGTGGGACCCGGCCTGGTGACCGGCTGGACGCCCGCCGATCAGGTCCTGCGCACCCGGGTCAACGGCAATGTGGTCCAGGAATCCGGCCTCAAGGGCATGATCTGGGACATGGCCTATCTGGTGGCGGACCTCGCCCGCATGATGACCCTGGTTCGCGGCGACATGATCTTCTCCGGAACGCCCGCCAACTCGCGTCCGGTTCAGCCGGGCGATGTCGTCACGGTCGAATGCGAAGGCCTGGGCGTGCTCGAGAACACCATCGTCGAGGGTTCTGACCCGATCTCCGACGAAGCCGGCTGGCCGCCCTCGGCGTCCGAGAAGGTGACCGGCGTGGCGCTGGGCGAGGGGCTGAAGGAGTAGGCTTGGCGGACGCATCCGAAGCGATCGCCGCGGAACTCGCTCCAACCGGGGTCCTGCGCGCCGCCATCAACACGGGGAACACGCTTCTCGTCACGGGAACCGACACCGCCGGAGATCCGGAGGGCGTCGCGCCGGATCTGGCCCGGGAGATCGCTTCCCGCCTCGGCAGGCCGATCCGGTTCGTGCTGTTCCCCAGGCCGGCGGCCCTGGCCGATGCAGCGACCGACGACGTCTGGGACATAGGCCTGATCGGCGCGGAGCCCGCCCGCGCGGAGAAGATCGCCTTCACCGAAGCCTATGCGGAGATCGAAGCTGGATATCTCGTGCCGGCGGGATCGCCGCTCAGACATATCCGCGATGTCGATCAGCCGGGCGTTCGTATCTCGGTGGCCGCGGGAAGCGCCTACTGCCTCTGGCTGGAACGCAATCTGAAGCGGGCGACCCTGGTGCGCTCGGGCTCGCCCAGTGACGCCGAAGCGGTGTTTGCGGCCAAGGGCCTGGATGCGCTGGCGGGGCTCCGGCAAGGCTTGCAGGCCAGTCTCGATCGTCTGAGGGGATCCCGGATCCTGCCCGGCAGGTTCATGGCGGTGCAACAGGCGGTCGGGACGCAGAAGGAGAAGAAGGCCGGCGCCGCCTTTCTCAGGTCATTCGTCGAAGAGGCCAAGGCGTCCGGGCTCATCGCCCGCCTGCTTGACCGTCACGGCATGAGCGGCCGCCTCACCGTGGCGCCGCCGGCGCTTCCGTAAGGCGTTGGTTGCCCGGCGCCACCAATCCCTTGGCGGTCTGGATTGACAGGAGCAATATGGCCGGAAGGAAACGCGCCAGAGGGATAGATCCCCATGCTCACCGCCGAACAGAACGAGCTGCTCACCCGCGTCGGTCCGGACACCCCGATGGGCGACATGCTTCGGGAATACTGGGTGCCGGCGTGTCGCTCGGCCAAGCTCGAGGCCGACGGCGCCCCCGAGCGGATCAGGCTGTTCGGCGAGAATTTCGTGGCCTTCCGCGCCACCGACGGGCGGGTGGGCTTCATGCAGGAAGGCTGTCCGCACCGATGCGCCTCCCTGGCGCTGGCGCGGAACGAAGGCAACGGACTGCGCTGCATCTTCCACGGCTGGAAGTTCAGCGTCGAAGGCAAGTGTGTGGACACCCCCACCGAACCTACCGAGCGGCGCGAGCGCTTCGCCGCCAACGTCCCGGTGCGCACCCATCCGGTGCATGAGGCCGGCGGCCTCGTCTGGGTCTACATGGGCAAGCACAAGGAGAACCCGCCGAGGTTCCCCGACTACGAGTTCACCCACCTGCCCGACGACCACGTCCTGCCCACGCGCGGGATCATCAAGACCAACTGGCTACAGGGCCTGGAGGCGTTGCTCGACAGCGCGCATGTGGGTTTCCTGCACAACTCCAACCTGGGGAGCGCCCGCGGCCGGGAGCTGTTCAAGGCCGAGTCCGACTACATGCTGAACGACGGGGCCCCGCAGTTCGAGTTCCTGGAGACGCCCTACGGCTTCCGCGAGGGCGCCCTGCGCGAGACCGGCAAGGACCTCTGGTACGCCCGGATCCGCGAGGTCTCGCTGCCGTTCTTCTCCTTCATCCCGTCCACGCCCGGCGGCTCGGCGATCGTCTGCTGCTCGATCCCGATCGACGATGTGACCACTGCCCAGTGGTACATCGCCTACAATCCGCATGAGCCGATCCCGCGGGACCGGTTCCGCATGTACGGCAACACCTCGGGCGATGCCGACTACTTCAATTCCGACATGGGTGACGTGACCAACCTCTGGCAGCAGGACCGCCAGGCGATGAAGGAGGGCCACTGGTCGGGCATCGTCGGGCGCGGCAACGCCTACGAGGACTTCGCCGTGCAGGAGTCGATGGGGCCGATCGTCGACCGCTCCAAGGAATTCCTGGCCAGCTGTGACCACGTGATCATCCGCGCCCGCAGCCAGCTGATGCGCGCGGTGACCCGCTTCCAGGAAACCGGCGAGACCTCGTTCAACGGCCAGGACGTGAAGTTCGACCGCATCCGGGCCATCTCCTTCGCCTATCCCAAGACCCAGGACTGGCGCGAGATCGACGCCTTCAACCCGCCCGCGATGGCGGCGGAATAGTCCCAAACCCGCTCATCCCGGCGAAGACCGGGACCCAGGACATCTGACGCCGAGCGCGGAGCAAGCATCCGCAGCGGCGACGCAGGGGGCTATCGCTGGAAGGCTGGCTCCGACCTGTCCTGGGTCCCGGCCTTCGCCGGGATGAGCGGAGTTATGGGGAATCCGGCGCTTAATTCCCGAGCCGGTAGGTGAGGGCCAGGTTGACCGGCATGGCGCCGCCCTTCCTGAGGCTCGGCGGGATCAGGGTGAGGGCCAGGCGACCAGAAGGAGTCGAAGGGCGCGTCCGCTTGCGCGTCGGCGGCGTGGGCATGCCCTCGGGTCAGGCTCGCTGCACCGAGGACGAGGCACGCCAGCATGCGTCTTGCTGGCCCCACCGTCATGCCCTCGCCCCCGCGCGGAACCGAATCCGGATCCGCATCCTAGCTCAAGCCAGCTCCACCACTTCCTCGACCTCCACCGGGACGGGCCGGGTCTCGGGCAGGAGGACCATGGCGACGATGCCGACCAGGGCGGCGGCCATCAGATACCAGGCCGGCGCCAGGGGATTCCCGGTCGCCTTGACCAGGGCGCTGACGCCCGGCTGGGCGACGCCGCCGAAGACGGTCACGGCGACGGCGTAGAGCACCGCCATGGCCATGCTGCGGGTCTCCTTGCGGATGCTCTCGGTCAGGGCGACCAGGGCCACACCCACGCTGATGGAGCTGAGGGCGCTCATCACGGCCGTCGCCCCGATCACCGTCACGGCGTCGCGATGATGGGTCATCAGGAAGAAGGCGGGCAGGGTGGCGAGCAGGAAGAGGGTTCGCGCCACGATCATCACCGGCCGGCGTCCCAGCCGATCGGACAGATGGCCGCCCAGCAGGGTGAAGACCACGCCGCAGACCCCGTTGGCCACCGAGGCGCCGAAGCTTGCGCCCGGGCCCATGTGCAGGGTCTGGGAGGCGTAGGTGGTCATGTAGAGCAGCACATAGGTCGAGGT
>CAZTMF010000355.1:0-4026 GCA_964614675.1 uncultured Caulobacteraceae bacterium
CGTCAGGCGTTGGGGCGAATGGAAGTCGGGGCCGCCGTGCACGATGCGGTGGCCGGCGCCGATCAGTTCCCGGCCGGCCGCCGTCTGGTCCACCCACGCCAGGGTGGCCGCGACCGTGGCTTCGTGGCTGTCCTGGCCGTCGATCTTCGCGCGGCCGACCGGCGACGGCTCGTCGCCGGACACCTCGAAGAGGGCGGCCTTGAGGTTTGAGGAACCCGCATTGAGCGAGAGCACCAGGCCAGCCATGGCTAGGCGGCGATGGGCTGGCGGCTATGGGCCAGGAGGACCCCGATGGCGCAGGAGGCGACCCGCTCGATGGCGTTGTCGGCCCGGCTGGTCAGGACCACCGGGACCCGGGCGCCCAGGACCACGCCTGCAGCGTCCGCGCCGGCCAGGAAGGTCAGCTGCTTGACCAGCATGTTGCCGGACTCGAGGTCCGGCACCACCAGGATGTCGGCCTGGCCGGCGACCTCGGAGACGATGCCCTTCTCTCTGGCGGCCTCGGGGCTAATGGCGTTGTCGAAGGCGAGGGGGCCGTCCACCCGCCCGCCTGTGATCTGGCCCCGGTCGGCCATCTTGCAGAGCGCGGCCGCATCGATGGTCGAGGGCAGCTTGGGGGTGACCGTCTCCACCGCCGACAGGATCGCCACGCGCGGCGAGGGGACGCCCAGGACGATGGCCAAGTCGATGGCGTTCTGGACAATGTCGCGCTTGGCTTCCAGCGAGGGCAGGACGTTGATCGCCGCGTCGGTGATGATCAGCGGCCGCGGATAGTCCTTCACGTCCATCAGGAAGGCGTGGCTGACCCGACGCGCGGTCCGGATGCCGGTGTCAGTGGCGACCACCTCGTGCATCAGTTCGTCGGTATGCAAAGCCCCCTTCATCAGCATGGCCGCCTCGCCCGAGCGGACAAGGGCCACGCCGCGGGCGGCGGCCGCATGGCTGTGGGGCGTCGACTCCAGTCGGAAGTCGGAGATGTCGAGGCGGGCGGCTTCGGCCGCGGCGCGTATCTTGGCCTCTGGCCCCACCAGGATCGGGACGATCAGCCCCTGGCGGGCGGCATCGACCGCACCCTGCAGGCTCAAGGCGTCGCAGGGATGCACCACCGCCGTCGGCGCGGCTGGCAATCCCTCGCAGCGTGCGACCAAGCTGCGGAACAGAGCGTGCTGAGCAGCTGCCGGGGCGGGGGATCCCATGACGATCAGGCGGTGTCCTTTGGCCGGCGGAAGTGCCGGGCCGCGGCGGCCCGCACCTCGTCGGCGCAGGATTCGACGGCCTCGCTGGTGATGCCCGGCGTAATTGCGCCAAAGTGCAGGTGGTCCAGCACCGCCAGGCCGCAGACGCCGGCCACATGCTCGTCGAACAGCTTGCGCATGGCGTCCCAGGCTCCGGTCTCGACCATCCAGCTCTTGGGCGCGCCGGACGATGTGAAGCTGATCAGGCTGCGGCCCGAGAGCAAGGGCTCGTTGCCGTTCTCTCCCATGCCGTAGCCGAAGCCCATGCCGAACACCCGGTCGAGATAGCCCTTGATCATCGCCGGCGGCGCATTGAACCAGACCGGATAGAAGAAGGCGAAGGCCCGGACGTCGTGCAGCATCTCGCGCTCGGCCTTCACGTCATCCCCAGGCTCATAGCCGCCCGGGCCCGGGATCTCGCCTGCCTGCAGGCGCGGATCGAATCCCATCCGGTAGAGGTCGCGGACCACGGCGTCGTGACCATGGTCGGCGAGGGCGCCGGCGTAGGCCTTGGCCATGGTCATGGTGAAGCTCCCCGGCGCCGGATGGGCGATGATCAAGGCTTGCTTCATTGACAAACTCCGGAGCCGGATGACGTCGTTTATTGATCTCATGCCCCCGGGATCGCCGCATTGAGCCGGCTCAACCCGGGCTTACGGGAATCTACTTAGCCGTACCGCCTTGGCGGCGAATGTATATTACTACTTCGAAGCCGCCGCCGCGCCCCAGCCGAGACTGCCCATTGCTGTTCCGCGATTTCCTCAAGGCCGAGCAATGGACGGCCAGCCTGCCGGTCCGGTGCGTCACGGCCGTGATCCTGGTGGCGTTCGCCATCATCGCCGAGCAGGCGATGGCATCCCGCTTCGGAGGCGTGTCCGCCTATCTATTGCTGACCCCGATGGCCGGTGCGATCGGGGTCTACGCCGGGGGCATCCCCGGACTGCTGGCGACCGCCGTCGGGCTCTGCTTCGGCGTCTGGTGGGCCTGGCATTCGGCCGAGCCGCTTCCGCTGGCCTTGCTGCGGGGAGCGGTGTTCCTGGTGGTGGGAGTGGGGGCTTCCTGGGCCGGCGAGCGCCGGCGGTGGGCCATCCGGGAAGGCGAGGTCACCCAGGCCGATCTCAAGGCCCGCGAGGCGCACCTGCGGTCGATCCTGGACACGGTGCCGGACGCCATGATCGTCATCGACGAGCGCGGCCTGATGCAGTCGTTCAGCGTCGCTGCCGAGCGCCTGTTCGGCTATTCCTCGGGTGAGGTCATCGGCCAGAACGTCAAGATGCTGATGCCCGAGCCCTACCGCGGCAGCCACGATGGCTATCTCGAGCGGTATGCCGCCACCGGCGAGCGGCGGATCATCGGCATTGGCCGCGTCGTGGTTGGCGCGCGCAAGGACGGCTCGACCTTTCCCATGGAGCTTTCCGTCGGCCAGATGCACTCGGGCGAGAGCCGCTTCTTCACCGGCTTCGTGCGCGACCTGACCGAGCGCCAGCACGCAGAGCAGCGGCTGCAGGAGCTGCAGAGCGAGCTGGTGCACATCTCCCGTCTGACCGCGCTCGGCGAGATGAGCTCGGCCCTGGCGCACGAGTTGAACCAACCCCTGTCGGCCATCGCCAACTATCTGAACGGGGTGCTGCGGCTGCTGGCCAACGATGAATCGGTCTCGCCCAAGGTGCGGGACGCCCTGGCCAAGGCGGTCGAACAGGCCCTGCGCTCGGGCGACATCATCCGCCGGCTGCGCGAGTTCGTCTCGCGCGGCGAAACCGCCCAGCGGGTCGAAAACGTCGCCAAACTGGTGGAGGAAGCCAGCGCCCTGGCCCTCGTCGGGGCGCGCCAGCTCGGGGTGCGGGTGAATTTCGATCTCGATCCCAAGGCCGACTATGTGCTGGTCGACAAGGTGCAGATCCAGCAGGTGCTGCTGAACCTGATCCGCAACGCTGTGGAAGCGATGACCGAAGTCTCGCGACGCGAGCTGGTCATTTCCAGCCGGACGGCGAAGGGCCGCATGGTCGATATCGCCATCGCCGACACCGGGCTGGGCCTCGCCCCGGAGGTGGCCGAGCGCCTGTTCCAGCCTTTCGTCACCACCAAGGCGCAAGGGATGGGCGTGGGGCTCTCCATCTGCCGGACCATCGTCGAGGCGCACGGCGGCCGGATCTGGGTCGAGGACAACCCTGGGGGCGGAACCGTGTTTCACTTGACGGTGGCCAAGACCACCGCCGAAGAAGTGGCTCATGCCAAGTGAGTCCGTCGTCCATGTGATCGATGACGACCCCGCCATGCGGGACTCGCTCGAGTTCCTGTTCGACACAGCCGGCATGCCCGTGCGCGCCTATGACTCCGCCGCGGCGTTCCTGGCTGTCCTTGCAGACGCCCCCGAGGGCTGCGTGGTCACCGACGTGCGCATGCCCGAGATGAGCGGCATCGAGCTCCTGGCCGAACTGCAGGCGCGCGGCTCGGCCTTGCCGGTGATCGTCATCACCGGTCACGGCGACGTGCCGCTGGCCATCGAGGCGATGAAGGCCGGCGCCAAGGACTTCCTGGAGAAACCCTTCGACGACGAGCGGCTGCTGGGCGTCGTCCGCGCCGCCCTGGAAGAGTCCGGCTCCCACCGGGGCGAGCGCGAGGAGCAGGCCGCGGTCCGAGAGCGGATCGGCAGGCTCTCGCATCGCGAACGGCAGGTGCTGCGTCGACTGGTCGAGGGCCAGCTCAACAAGACCATCGCCTGGGAGCTCGGCATCAGCCCCCGCACTGTCGAGGTCTACCGGGCGAAGCTGATGGCCAAGATGGGCGCGCC
>CAZTMF010000356.1:0-4023 GCA_964614675.1 uncultured Caulobacteraceae bacterium
GACGCACCAGCAGAAGTACTCGTCCACCCACTTGGTCCAGATCCGCATCTGGGCGCGGAGGTATGGGTCGGCGGGCCTCAAGGAGGGATAGTCGGTGAAGACGTCCTCCAGGTACTCGCAGATCACCGTGGACTCGGTGATCACCTTGCCGTCGTGCTCCAGGGCCGGGACCTGGCCGTTGGGGTTGATCTTCTTGAACCAGTCGGAGTGCTGGTCGAAGGTCGCCGCGCTCAGATATTTACTCTCGAACGGGATGCCCCGTTCGTGGAGCGCCAGCAGCGGCTTCAGCGAATTGGCCCCGGGTCCGAAGCTGTAGAGCTTGAGCATGTCCGGCCCTCCCTATTCCGCGGCCTGGGGCGGGCGGGCGAACTCGCTGGGGGTCTCGGCGAACATCTTCCTGGCCGCGGGCCGGTCGTTGATCCGCTTGATCCAATCGATGAGATGCGGCGTCGCCTTCTCGTTCACCAGCTCCGCGAACATGCGCTCCATGCCGTTGGCGATGGCGAAGTTGCAGATGTCGGCCAGGCTGTAGTCGGGGCCGGCCAGCCAGGGGCTCTCGGACAGGCGCTTCTCCAGCTTCTCCACCGAGACGCCGATCTTGCGCATCTCCTCGTCGATCAGCTCCTGCGGGAAGCCGTAGCGGGCCCGGCGCCATTTCACCTGCTGCTCGTAGATCGGGATGCGCTTGACGTATTCCTCGAACTCCTCGTCGGAGTACTTCTCGACCATGCGGCCGACCATGCGCTGCCAGCCGATGGTGGAGACGCACCAGCAGAAGTACTCGTCCACCCACTTGGTCCAGATCCGCATCTGGGCGGCGAGATAGGGGTCGGACGGCCGCATGGGGTTGGCGTCCGGGAACACGTCTTCGAGGTATTCGCAGATCACCGTGGACTCGGTGATCACCTTGCCGTCGTGGTCCAGGGCCGGGACCTGGCCGTTGGGATTGATCCTGGTGAACCAGGGCTCGTGGTGCTCGAAGATCGCCGGGTTGAGCTGGCGCCGCGTGAAGTCCAGGCCCTTCTCGTAGAGGGTCAGGAGCGGCTTCAGCGAGTTCGCCCCCGGGCCGAAACAATAGAGAGTCAGCATCAGGTATCCTCCGGGGTTAAGCGGTCGCCGGCTGGGCGCGGTTCTTGACGAGGTCGTCGACGACCGAAGGGTCCGCCAGGGTCGAGATGTCTCCGAGATTGGACATGTCGTTCTCGGCGATCTTGCGCAGGATCCTGCGCATGATCTTGCCCGAGCGGGTCTTGGGCAGGCCCGGCGCCCACTGCAGCACGTCCGGCTGGGCGATGCCCCCGATCTCCTTGCGCACCCATTGCACCAGCTCGCGGCGCAGGTGCTCCGACGGCTCCACGTCCGCGTTCAGGGTCACATAGGCGTAGATGCCCTGGCCCTTGAGGTCGTGGGGGAAGCCGACCACCGCGGCCTCGGCCACGTCATGGTGGGCGACCAGGGCGGACTCGATCTCGGCGGTGCCGAGCCGGTGGCCCGAGACGTTGATGACGTCGTCCACCCGGCCGGTGATCCAGTAGTAGCCGTCCTCGTCGCGCCGGCAGCCGTCGCCGGTGAAATAGAGCCCCGGATAGGTCGAGAAATAGGTCTGGAAGAAGCGCTCGTGGTCGCCATAGACCGTGCGCATCTGGCCCGGCCAGGAGTCGGAAATACACAGGTTGCCGCTAGTCGCGCCCTCGAGCGGCGTCCCCTTCTCGTCGACCAGCAGGGGCTTCACCCCCGGCAGGGGCTTGGTGGCGGAGCCGGGCTTCAGCGCCGTGGCGCCCGGCAGGGGCGTGATCAGGGCGCCGCCGGTCTCGGTCTGCCACCAGGTGTCCACGATCGGGCAGCGGCCGTCGCCGACCACGTTGTAATACCAGAGCCAGGCCTCGGGATTGATCGGCTCGCCGACGGTGCCCAGGAGGCGCAGGGTCTTGCGCGAGGTCTTCTTCACCGGCTCGTCGCCTTCCCGCATCAGAGCGCGGATGCCGGTGGGGGCGGTGTAGAGGATCTCGACCTTGTGCTTGTCGATCACCTCCCAGTAGCGCGAGGCGGTGGGATAGGTCGGCAGCCCCTCGAACATCACCGAGGTCGCGCCGTTCGAGAGCGGGCCATAGACGATGTAGCTGTGGCCGGTGACCCAGCCGACGTCGGCGGCGCACCAGTAGACCTCGCCCGGGCGGTAATCGAAGATCATCTGGTGGGTCCAGGAGGCCCAGCTCAGATAGCCGCCGGAGGTGTGCAGCACGCCCTTGGGTTTGCCGGTGGATCCCGAGGTGTAGAGGATGAACAGCGGATCCTCGGCGCTCATCGGCTCGGGCGGGCATTCGGGGGCGACCTTGTCCCGCTCCTTGGACCAGACCAGGTCGCGGCCGGCGACCATGTTCACGTCGGCCTGGGTGCGCTGGACCACCAGCACCTTGTCGACCTTGGGGCATTCCTTCAGCGCCGCATCGACATTGACCTTGAGCGGGATGCGCTTGCCGCCCCTCAGGCCCTCGTCGGCGGTGATCACGAAGCGGGAGTCGCAATCCAGGATCCGGCCAGCCAGGCTCTCGGCCGAGAAGCCGCCGAACACCACCGAATGGATCGCCCCGATGCGCGCGCAGGCCAGCATGGCCACCGGCGTCTCGACGATCATCGGCATGTAGATGGTGACCCGGTCGCCCTTCTTGACCCCATGCGCCTTCAGCACATTGGCCATGCGGCAGACGTCCGAATAGAGCTCGCCGTAGGTGACGGTGCGGCTCTCCGACGGTTCGTCGCCCTCCCAGATGTAGGCGACGTCGTTGACGCGCTTGGGCAGGTGACGGTCCAGGCAATTGGCCGAGACGTTCAGCACCCCGTCCCAGAACCAGCGGATGTGGAAGTCGACCTTGTGGAAGGAGACGTCCTTGATCTTGCTCGGCGGCTTGATCCACTCGAGCCGCCCGGCCAGGGCGCCCCAGTATCCGTCGGGGTCGGTCTCGACCTGCTCCACCGCGGCATCGTAGTCGGCGGCGGTCATCAGGGCCCGCTTGGCCCAATCGGCCGGGACCGGAAAGACGTCGGACTGGCTCACCTGGCGTCTCCTCAAATCTCTCTCTGTTATGGCTTCGGTTATAAGGTCCGCCCTTGACGGCGCAATCACGTCCCTCAAGTTCGGCGCGTGAGCGAATCGATGCTGAGCAAGGGCTGGGTCCTGGCCGCGGTCGCAGCGGTTCTCGCGCTCGGCGGCTGCAAGAAGGGCGATGGCCAGCCGCATGGACGCGAGACGCCCTCGGGCCTGCCTGTGCCGCGCTATGTCTCGCTGAAGTTCGCCGAGGTGAACGCCCGCGGCGGTCCCGGCGACGACTACAAGCTGCTCTGGGTCTACCGCGCCAAGGGCCTGCCGATGCAGGTGATCGCCGAGACCCAGGACTGGCGAAAGGTCTGCGATCCGACCGGCGCGGCGGCCTGGGTCAAGGCCACGGGCGTCGACGGCCGGCGCACGGTGATCCGGCTCAAGGCCGAGCCCCTCTCCCTGCTGGACAAGCCCGCGGCCGCCGGCAAGATCCAGGCGATCCTTCCGGCGCGCGCGGTGGCTTCGCTGGACCGCTGCGACAAGGGCTGGTGCCGCCTGAAGGGCCTGGGATCTGGCGGCTGGGCGCCCGCCGCGGAGGTCTGGGGCGCAGGCGAGCAGCCGCAATGCCGTTGAGGCGTTTGGCTTTGGCGTGCTAACCCCACGCGCCAAAGCGGAGGCGCCAGTGTCGAACGAACCCTACAATGCGGCGCTGTCGGCCAAGAACAGCTTCGAAAAGGAAGACCTGCTGGCCTGCGCCCGCGGGGAGATGTTCGGCCCCGGCAACGCCCAGCTGCCCGCCCCGCCGATGCTGCTGTTCGACCGCATCATCCGCATCGACACCGACGGCGGCCCCCATGGCCTCGGCCACATCCACGCCGAGTTCGACATCGACCCGTCCCTCTGGTTCTTCGACTGCCACTTCCTGGGCGATCCGGTGATGCCGGGCAGCCTTGGCCTGGACGCGCTCTGGCAGCTGGTCGGCTTCT
>CAZTMF010000357.1:0-4010 GCA_964614675.1 uncultured Caulobacteraceae bacterium
CCCAGAGCGCGATGCCGTAGCCAAGGGTGCTGATCACGGCTCCGACCAGGGCCGCGGCGCCGGCGCGGCCGCGCGGCGGCTCGGGCGGGCGCCTGCGGATGATCACGAACGCCAGAAGGATGGCGAGGCCAGCGATCCCCATCGCCCAGGCGGCGTAGGTCAGGGGATGGCCCGAGCGCCGAACGCCCAGGCCGTCCACGATCATGTAGCTGGCGATGAAGCCGCCACTGACGATCGCAGCCACCAGAGTGCGCAGGTCCGGACGGTCACGCCCGATCGCCAGGGTCATGATGCCTGCGCAGACGAGGAACACGCCCACGAGCTCCGGCGCCGTCAGCCGCTCCCCCGCCACCAGCCAGGCTCCCACGGCGACCACCAACGGCGCGGTTCCCCGCGCGACGGGATAGACGTGGCCCAGGTGGCCGTCTCGATAGGCGCGCACCAGGAAGAGGCAATAGCCGACCTGCAGGACGGCCGAGCCGATCATGAACGGCCAGCTGCCAGGCGCCGGCGCGGGCCAGTGCAGCGCGAGGGCCAGGGCGACGGCGATCGCGCCGCCCACGGCCGCCATGACGCTGATCGACCAGAGCCGGTCGGCGCCGCCGCGCAGGATCGCATTCCAGCTGGCGTGCAGCAGGGCGGCGAACAGCAGCAGGGCGACGGTCAGCAGAGGCATCTGCAATCCTCGACGCCTGCCGCAACGGGTTGGCCTAGGCCCACCACCTCTCGGGCCGGCCCTTGAAGTCGGCGGCCTTTTCCAGGGCCCCGGCCAGGGAGAAAAGGGTCCCCTCGTCCAGCGCCCGGCCGATGAGCTGCAGGCCCAGCGGCAGGCCCTGGGCGTCCAGCCCCGCCGGGACGCTGATCCCGGGCAGGCCGGCCAGGTTCACCGTCACGGTGAAGACGTCGTTCAGGTACATGGCCACCGGATCGGCGTTGCGGTCCCCCAGGGCGAAGGCCGCCGAGGGGGCGGTCGGGGTCAGGAGGGCGTCGACCTTCTCGAAGGCCTGGTCGAAGTCGTCGGCGATCCGCCGGCGCACCTTCTGGGCCTTGAGATAATAGGCGTCGTAGTAGCCGGCCGAGAGGGCGTAGGTGCCGATCAGGATCCGGCGCTTCACCTCTTCGCCGAAGCCGTGGCTGCGGCTCTCCTCATAGACGTCGGTCAGGGTCTTGCCGTCGACCCGCAGGCCGAAGCGCATGCCGTCGTAGCGGGCGAGGTTCGAGGAGGCCTCGGCCGGCGCCACGATATAATAGGCCGGCAGGGCGTACTTGGTGTGCGGCAGCGACACCTCGACGATCTCGCAGCCGGCGTCCTTCAGCCACTCGATCCCCGCGCTCCACAGCCGGTCGATCTCGTCGGGCATGTTGTCGACGCGGTATTCCTTGGGCACGCCGACCCGCAGGCCCTTCACCGGCTTGCCCACAAAGCTCGGGAAATCAGGAACTTCCACCGGAAGACTGGTGGAATCCTTGGGGTCGTGGCCGCTCATGGAGCGGAGCAGGATCGCCGCGTCCTCGACCGTCTTGGCGATCGGGCCGGCCTGGTCCAGCGAGGAGGCGAAGGCGACGATCCCCCAGCGCGAGCAGCGGCCATAGGTCGGCTTGATGCCCACAGTGCCGGTGAACCCTGCGGGCTGGCGGATTGAGCCGCCGGTGTCGGTCGCCGTGGCGGCCAGGCAGATGCCGGCGGCCACCGCCGCGGCCGAGCCGCCCGAGGAGCCGCCGGGCGTCAGCTGCTGGTTGGAATTGCGGGCCCGCCAGGGATTGACCACCGGACCGAAGGCCGAGGTCTCGTTGGACGAGCCCATGGCGAACTCGTCCATGTTGAGCTTGCCCAGCATCACCGCCCCGTCGCGCCACAGGTTCGAGGTGACGGTCGACTCGTAGGTGGGGGTGAAGTCCTCGAGGATCCGCGAGCCGGCGGTCGTGCGCACGCCCTCGGTGCAGTAGAGGTCCTTGATGCCCAGCGGCAGGCCCTCGAGCGGCCCCCCCTCGCCCTTGGCGATGCGCTCGTCCGACGCCCTGGCCATGGCGAGGGCCTTGTCAGGGGTTTCCATCACATAGGCGTTCAGCGCCCGCGCGGCCTCGATCGCCTCGCTATGGGCGCGGGTCAGCTCCTCGGCGGAGAAGCGCTTGGACTTCAGGCCGTCGATCGCGCCCTTCAGGGTGAGCGATGTGAGCTCGCTCATTATTCCACCACCTTCGGCACCACGAAGAAGCCGTCGGCCTTGGCCGGAGCGTTGGCCAGGATGGCGCCGGAGTCGCCGCCGTCGGTGACCACGTCCTCGCGCAGCGGCAGCTTGACCTCCACCGCCGAGGCCATGGGCTCGACCCCGTCGGTGTCCACCTCGCCCAGCTGCTCGATCCAGCCCAGGATGGAGCTGAGCTCCTGGGCCAGGGGCTCCAGGCGCGCTTCGGGTTCGCGGATGCGCGCCAGCTTTGCGACCCTGCGCACGGTCGCGGCGTCGATGGCCATAGGGGGTGTCCTTTCAGGGGCCAGGGGTTAGCCGCACTCGCCCGGCGCGACAAGCCCGGCGCGCAAGGCTAGGAAGGTCCATGCCCATCCTGCCGATCGAGGATCTGTCCGCCGCCCTGCCGCCGCGCACGCCGCTTGCGGCCGTCGACGTCGGCGAAAAGACCATCGGCGTGGCGGTTTCCGACTTCCACCTGATGATCGCGACGCCCCTGGAGCTGATCCGCAAGGTCAAGTTCACCCAGGACGCCGAGCGGCTGTTCAAGCTGATGCAGGGCCGCGGCGCCGCAGGGCTGATCGTCGGCCTGCCGGTGAACATGGACGGGACCGAGGGCCCGCGCTGCCAGGCCTCCCGAGCCTTCGCGCGCAACCTCCTGAGGCTGAGGGACTTTCCCATCGCCTTCTGGGACGAGCGCCTGTCCACGGCGGCGGTGCAGCGCATGTTGACCGACGAGGCCGACCTCACTCGCGCGCGGCGGGGCGAGCTCGTCGACAAGGCGGCGGCGGCCTGGATCCTGCAGGGGGCGCTGGATCGGATGGCCAAGGACGCTTGAGCCCGGGGCCGATGCGCCCTATAGCCCCCGCTCGATGGACCTCGGCGCGGACATCGAAAGCTCGATCTCGGCCAGCGTCTATCCGTTCCCCCATAAGCACCTGCTCGGCGTCGGCGGCCTCACCCGCCCCGAAGCCCATGCCCTGCTCGACCTCGCCGACGGCCTGGTGGCCGTGAACCGGCAGAAGGAGAAGAAGCTCGGCCTGCTGCGGGGCCGCACCCTGGTGAACCTGTTCTTCGAGGCATCGACCCGGACCCAGAGCTCCTTCGAGCTGGCAGGCAAGCGGCTGGGCGCGGACGTGGTCAACATGAGCCCGCGCACCTCGTCCATGACCAAGGGCGAGACCCTGATCGACACGGCCGTGACCCTGAACGCCATGAAGCCCGACCTGCTGGTCGTGCGCCATTCCGGCTCGGGCGCGGCGGCCCTGCTGTCGCAGAAGGTCGGGTGCAGCGTGATCAACGCCGGCGACGGCCAGCACGAGCATCCGACCCAGGCCCTGCTCGACGCCCTGTCGCTGCGGCGGGCCTTCGGCGAGGTCTCGGGCCTCGTCGTCGCCATCTGCGGGGACGTGCTCCACAGCCGCGTGGCGCGCTCGAACGTGCTCCTGCTCCAGCTGCTGGGCGCGCACGTGCGCCTCGTGGGGCCGCCGACCCTGATGCCCTCCGGGGCCGACCGCTGGGGCGTCGAGATCTTCCACGACATGCGCAAGGGCATCCAGGGCGCGGACGTGGTGATGATGCTGCGCCTGCAGCTCGAGCGCATGCAGGGCGCCTTCGTCCCCTCGGTGCGCGAATATTTCCGCTTCTATGGCCTGGACCGCGAGAAGTTGGCCAAGGCCTCGCCGCGCGTGCGGGTGATGCACCCCGGGCCGATGAACCGGGGCGTGGAGATCGAATCCGGCGTCGCCGACGACCCTGAGATCAGCCTAGTGCAGGACCAGGTCGAGATGGGCGTCGCCGTCCGCATGGCCATCCTGGCAAGCC
>CAZTMF010000358.1:0-4008 GCA_964614675.1 uncultured Caulobacteraceae bacterium
ACCGTGGCCAGGGCGAACACCAGGGCGGCCAGGGCCAAGGCGTAGCGCCGCCCGATCCCGTCGCCCAGCCAGCCCCCGGCCCACGAGCCGATCCCGAAGCCGACCAGGGCGGCGCTCATGGCGATGCCGAAGGCGCCCCGGGTCACGTGGAAGTCCTTGATCACCACCGGGGCGACGACGCCCAGCAGCTGCATGTCGATCCCGTCGCACACCAGCACCAGCAGGCACACCGCCAGGGTCGCCCACTGGAAGGCGCGAAGGGGCGCGCGAGATAACGCCTCGCCGAAGGTGATCGCTGCCGGCTGCGCCATGGTGACGTTTCCCCTGTATCGTTGCCCGCCATCTAGCCGGGTGAAAGCCGACTGTGGAAGAGCGGCGGCGCAGGACAGCCGCGGGACCACGCAACTACCGCTCATCCCGGCGAAGGCCGGGACCCAGGACAAGTGACGCCGCGCATGCAGCAAGCATCCGCAGCGGCGCCTCTGGGCCTTATTGCTCAAAGACCTGGTCCGACCTGCCCTGGGTCCCGGCCTTCGCCGGGATGAGCGGGAGGGGAGAGATCGCCAGCACCGCGTCCGTCACCCTAAATCCACCCTATTTACGGTGATCGGCCCCTGCCGGCCGGCGCGTTGGACCAGAGATTGCCGCGGGACCACCCAACTACCGGGAGAGGTCGTGAACACCGCGTCCGGGTCCGCAAATCCACCCGTAGATTCACCGTAGTTGCGGCGCCTTGCCCCGGGAATTTGCACAGAACCGCGACCTCCCCCGCGAAGCGGCGGGAGGTAGAGCATCGCCCGCCCAGGGCGCCGATGAGGGTGACGCTAAGGCCCGCCCCTACAGCCCGAACAGCCGGACGGCGTTGTCCTGGAACAGGGCCGTCTTCTGCTCCACCGACAGCGGCATGGCCTCGATGAAGTCCACGGCCTCGGCCTGGTCCTCGAAGGGGTCGTCGCCGGCGTAGAGCACCCGGTCCGGGGCCAGGATATCCAGCGTCATCCGCAGCTGGGGCCAGTAGTTCATCCCGCTGGTGGTGATCCAGAGGTTCTCGCGGATGTAGTCCGACGGCAGGCGCTGCATCGGCCTGGCCCCGCCGAACATCGCCCCGCGCATGGCGAGGTAGCGGTTGTCGATGCGGGGCAGCCAGAAGGGCAGGCTCTCGCCCATGTGGCCGACGACGATCCTGAGCCTGGGGAAACGGTCGAACACCCCGCCCCCGATCAGCCTCAGGACGTGGGTGCCGACCTCCACGCCGTAGGCCCAGGCGGGTCCCCCGGCCACCGGCCCGGCCATGATCCCGCGCATGCCGGCCGGCGGCTCGCAGGGGTGGATGTAGATCGGCGCGTCCAGCGCCTCGGCCGCCTCGAAGATCGGCCAGAAGGTTCTCTGGTCGAGGTAGTCGCCGAAGGTGTGGGAATTGACCAGGGCCCCCTTCATGGAAAGGCGCGACATGCCCCGCTCGAGCTCCCTGGCCGCGGCGGCCGGGTCCTGCGGCGCGATCGTGGCCAGGGCGGCTAGGCGCGCCGGGAACCTGGCGTAGGCGTCCGCCGCCCAGTCGTTGGCGTCCGCGGCGAGGGCGACGGCCGTCTCGCGGTCGAAGACCTGCACGCCCGGCGACGCCAGCAGCAGCAGCTGGACGTCGACCCCGGCCGCGTCCATCCGCGCGATGCGGCCAGGGCCCACATCCACGAGCAGCCGCGCCAGCCCGGCGGCCGGGCCGTCGGCGGTGATAAGGGGTATGCCCGCGACGCCGGTCCTGGCGTTGGCGGCCAGCACCGCGGGCGAGAGGAACCCCTCCTCGCACGCGATCCGGCGATAGGGCCGAGGCCCCGTCCCTCCCCCGGTGTCCGGATCCGCCGCCCCGCCCATGCGTCCCCCGCCGCCTTTCGGTCAGCCTAGGCGCGGAGCGCCAGCCGGCAAGTGAAAGTGAAGGCGGCGGGCGTTGCTGTCGCCTCGTCGCGGCGAAGCGGTGCATGCCCGGGCTGAGATCTCGTGGCGCAAGCCACTGTCTGACAGCACAACGGATGAGCGTCGCCTTGGGGGCCAGGGCACTTGGGCCTTCGCCTGATGGCGCGCCCCGCCTGGGTCTGAAATATTGGGGCCCGGAGGCGTCACCCCTAGTCGCAAACACCAGACCGCGAGGACCGAAACATGCGCAGTCAGTTGTGGATCGCCATCGCCGCCGCCGTGCTGGGCGCAACCGCCCCCGCCGCGGTCGCGGCGCCCGTCAAGCCGACCATCGTTCTCGTTCACGGGGCGTTCGCCGACGCCTCGAGTTGGAACGGCGTGATCGCCGACCTTCAGCGCGACGGCTACACCGTGCTTGCGGCGGCCAATCCGCTGCGCGGCATCGCCAGCGACGCGACCTATGTGGCTTCGGTGGTCAAGTCGGTGAAGGGGCCGGTGGTCCTGGTCGGCCATTCCTATGGCGGCGCGGTGATCTCGCAGGCGGGCGCCTCGCCGGGCAACGTCAAGTCGCTGGTCTACGTCGACGCCTTCGCGCTCGACGCCGGCGAGAGCATCGGCGAACTGGGCGCCAAGTTCCCGCAGGTTCCGCTCGGCGCCGCCCTGACATCGGCGCCGCTGCCGGACGGAGGCCAGGACCTTTATGTGCGGCCGGACCAGTTCGGGGTCGTCTTCGCACCGGACGTGCCGCCGGCGAGCGTCAGGCTGGCGGCCGCCGAGCAGCGGCCGGTCTCCGCTGTCGCCTTCGGCGAAAAGCCCACCGCGGCGGCCTGGAAGACCATCCCGTCCTGGTTCGTCTACGGCTCGGCGGACCAGGCCATCCACCCCGCCGAGCTCGCCTTCTTCGCCGAGCGGGCGAAGTCGCGAAAGACGGTGGTCGTGCCCGGCGGCTCGCACGTCACCCTGATCTCGCATCCGCACGAGGTGGCGGCGCTGATCGAGGATGCGGCGAACGCGCCGTAGGTGGCGGCCTCAAGCGGTCGTCATGTTCGGGCGCCTCTCCGGCCGGGCCGGTTGTTCCTCTCCGCTCATCCCGGCGAAGGCCGGGACCCAGGACAGGTCTGAACCTGGTCTTCCGCAACGAGCCGCAGTGGCGCCGCTGCGGACCCTTGCTGAACGCACTACTTCACTTGTCCTGGGTCCCGGCCTTCGCCGGGATGAGCGGAGTTAGGGCGATGGGTTGAGGGGACAGGGGGCGCCTGCCACCCGTTCCATTCCGCTATAATCTTCGCCGCGTAGGACGAGCGGAGTGAGGACGGCCATGCGTCGTGCGGAGTGTTCTTGCGGCCAGCTTTCGGCGACCTGCTCGGGCGAGCCCATCCGGGTCTCGGTCTGCCATTGCCTCGACTGCAAGCGGCGCACGGGGAGCGCCTTCAGCTGGAACGCCCGCTGGCCCCGGGCCGAGGTCGCCATCGAGGGCCAGGCTTCGGAGTTCACCCGGACCGGCGACGAAGGCGGGCGCGTCACCCACAGCTTCTGCCCCGGGTGCGGGACGACGGTCTTCTATGTGATCGACGCCCAGCCGGCCGTGATCGCCATCCCGGCGGGGACCTTCGCCGATCCTGAATTCCCCGCGCCGCGGGTCTCGGTCTATGACCCCAGCCGGCGCTGTGCATGGGTCGACATCCGCGCCGAGCCGCTGGAACGCCTGGACTGACCCACACCCCGCTCATCCCGGCCTCCGCCGGGATGTACGGATGGGGGAGCGCCCTACCGCGCAAGCACGATGTGGGTGGCGTGGTCGGTGGCCTGGTGCTCGGTGACGCGGAAGCCGAGGGCCGGGAGGTCGAGGCCCGTGAACATCGCCTCGCCGGCGCCCAGCACCACCGGCGACACCGCCAAGTGCAGCTCGTCGACCAGGCCGGCGCTGAGATACTGGCGCACGGTCTCGACGCCGCCGGCGATCTTGACGTCGAGATCGCCGGCGGCGGCCCTGGCCTGTTCGAGCGCCGCTTCGATCCCCTCGGTCACGAAGATGAAGGTCGTGCCGCCCTCCATCTCGATCGGCTCGCGCGGATGGTGGGTCAGCACGAAGGTCGGCGC
>CAZTMF010000359.1:0-4008 GCA_964614675.1 uncultured Caulobacteraceae bacterium
ATCTCGATCGCCCGGTTCGAGATCACCTCGTTGGCGTTCATGTTCGACTGGGTGCCCGAGCCGGTCTGCCAGACCACCAGCGGGAAATGGTCGTCGAGCTTGCCGTCGATCACCTCCTGGGCCGCCTGGACGATGGCCTCGCCGATGGTCCTGTCGAGCTTGCCCAGCGCCATGTTGGTCTCGGCCGCGGCCCGCTTCACCACGCCTAGCGCCCGCACGATCGGCAGCGGCTGCTTCTCCCAGCCGATCTTGAAGTTGCCGAGCGAACGCTGGGTCTGGGCGCCCCAGTAGCGGTCGGCCGGGACCTCGATCGGTCCGAAGGTGTCGGTCTCGGTGCGGGTGGCGGCCATGTCGGTCCTTTCGAGGATCGATGGCGGGTCTAGCCAGAGCCCGCCGTCTCGGCAACAACAGCGAGGGCTAGAGGAGAAGGCCGATGCTGGTCGCGACCACCAACGATCTGCCGGGCTACCGGATCACCGGGCATCTGGGCCTGGTGCGCGGGATCACCGTCCGCTCCAGGAGCGTCATCGGCAATCTCGGCGGCGCCATCCAGTCGGTGTTCGGCGGCAAGCTGTCGATCTATGTCGACCTGGCCGAGACGGCGCGCCAGGAGGCCTACGAGCACATGGTCGAGCATGCGCGCGGCATGGGCGCCAACGCCGTGATCGGCATGCGCTACGACGCCAACGAGATCATGGAAGGCATCACCGAGGTCCTGGCCTACGGCACGGCCGTGAAGGTCGAGCCGCTCTGAGCGGGGACGGCCCTCATGACGGCTGGACCGGCCGCGGCAAGGTCCGCGCCCGCGAGATCGCCGGCGGGGGAGTCGAGATCGTGGTCGAGGGCCTCTCGACCCAGGCCAGGGTCTACAAGCCCCTGATCTACGAGTTCTTCCGCAAGGAGTGGCGCGCCGCCCGGCCGACCTGGGCCGAGATGTCGGTCGAGATCCTGATGGACTACCAGGGCGACCCGCCGTGGCTGGACCTCGACAACCTGGCCAAGGCCATCCTCGACGCCTGCAAGGGCTACGCCTTCCACGACGACGCCCAGGTGGCGCGCCTGCTGGTCGAGCGTCGCCAGGGCCCGCGGGAGCGGATCACCGTGCGGGTGACGCCCCGGGAAGGGACCGCGGCGCTCAGGCGCTAGGGCGCCGGCGTCAGTTGAGCCGCCAGACCTCGAAGGTCAGCAGGCTGGCGAAGGCGACCCAGGCGAGATAGGGCGCCAGCAGCAGGCCGGCGATCCGGTCCACCCGCCAGCTCAGCACCAGCGTCGCTGCGAGCGCGAGCAGCAGGACCAGCACCTCGGCCAGGGCGAGGCCCGGGGCGCGCAGGCCGAAGAACAGGAACGACCAGACGAAATTGAGCAGCAGCTGGGCGGCCCAGAATCCCAGGGCGGCTTGCCGCGCCTTCGCGGAACCTGGCGTTCGCCAGACGCGCCAGGCGCTGATCGCCATCAGCACATAGAGCAGCGTCCACACCGGACCGAACACGGCGTTGGGCGGCGTGAAGCCAGGCTTGTTCAAGGTGGCGTACCAGGTCGTGACGCTGCTCGCGGTGGCCAGGCCGCCCAGGCCGCCGACGGCGAGGGTGAGGATCACGAACAGCGCCAGCATCTTCCATTGGCCCGCGCGGAGCGGCTGGCTCATTGCGTCCATCCCGGCATCACCCCTTGTTCACGACCACCATTACGGCCGCGACAGAGGATTGGTTCACTTGCTCCAGGGTTCGAGCCCGCCCCAGAGGCCGAGCAGGAGCCCGAACAGGGCGAAGACCGCCGTGGTCACGGTGAAGCGCGCCTTGCGGCCGAGGGTCCAGCTGTCCAGGCGCCGTCCGCCGCGCCAGGCGACGGGCAGGAGTCCCAGCACCAGCAAGGTGACCAGGGTCGCCACCAGGGCGCAGGCCGAGGCGATGAGGAGCCAGGCGCTCGGCCAGTCGGCGACCAGGGCCGCGGGATCGGAGGCGCTGAGGTCGAAGATGCCGAAGCAGGCCAGGGCCGTGAGCCAGAGGATCGAGGCCGAGATCTGGGCTCCGTCGGCCCGCGCCTGGATCGAGGTCTGGCGGAAGTCGCGCCGGTCCCGGAAGCCCAGGCCCATGAGCGCCGCCAGGGCGGCGATGGCCGTCGCCGAGGCGAAGATCGCCAGGAGTCCGCGGCGGGACAGGAGGTCCGCCCGCTCATAGGCCGCCTCGCCGGTGGGCGCGAACCAGCGCACGCCTGCCCCGTTCTCCATCTGGAAGACCAGCACGCCCGGCCCATCGGCCCGTCGGAAGGTCACATAGGGCGCGTCGGTCGAGGCGTCTGCGGCGGGGACCCAGCGCTCGGGCCCGCCGGGCCCCGGCGTCAGCAGGAAGCCCGATGTGTTGACCTCGACCCTGGCGCGGCCGCGAAAGCGGTCAACGAACCCTTCCAGCCCCCGGTAGGCGCGGGCGGTGGTCAGATAGCCGCCCTTGAAGGCCGAGGCGTTGTCGAGCAGCCATTGCGAGCCCGCGACGGGCTGTGGAGCCGGCGCATAGAAGCGCTGGATGATGGCGGCGGGCAGGCCGCGGACGAAGGGTCCGCCGGTCTCGGTGTTGGCGGCGGCGAACACGCCCAGGCCCAGGCTGGGGACGGCGATCAGGCTGGCGCGGAACGACAGGGCGCCCCCGTCGCGGCCATAGCCGGTGTGGCCGCCAGGCAGCGGATATTCGAGCATGCCGTAGTCCCAGGCCGGGGCGCCGGGCGCCGATCTCAGCAGCGGGGTGCGGAAGTCCCTGGCGATCGCGGCGCTGTAGATGGTCTGCCCGCCCGACGTTCCATCGCCCAGAATGGCCATGAGGTAGCGGGCCATGTCCGCGGCGGTGGACGACCCTGCTTCCGAGGGGGCCGACTGGGTCGTGTACTCGAAAGGTTGGGGTCTCAGGCCCGAGCCGGTCCAGCGGAAGCCTTGCGAAACATCGGCGGCGAGGCGCGGGTCCATGGGCGCGGGCAGGCCGCTCCGCGCCGGATAGGGCTCGCGCAGGGTGGTGCGGGCAAGGCCCAGCGGCTGGAAGACGTCGCCCTCGGCCTGGGCCTGGGGCGTCTTGCCGGTCACCTGGCTCAGGGCTTCTCCGGCCAGGGCGGCGGCATAGGAGGAATAGGTGGCGATGTGGCCGGGCTCGCGCACCCGCCTGGGCTGCTCCTCGGCCAGGTACTTCTGCAGAGGCCGGATCAGGGTGGGATCGGTCTCGACCAGCTGGCCGAAACGCCGCTCCTCGCGCCCCGCGCTCTGGCTCATCAGGTCCCTGAGCCGCACGGGCTGGACGAAGCCCTGGTCGGAGATCTGGTCGTCCTGGGGCAGGTACTGGTTGACCGGCGCGTCCAGGCGCATGCGGCCGGCCTCGATCTGCCGCATCAGCCCTATCCAGGTGAAGGTCTCGGTGATCGGGCCAAGGCGGAACAAGGTGCGCGCCGGATCGACGGGCCTGGCGGGAGAGAGCCGGTCGACGCCGTAACCCTTGCCCAGCAAGACCTGGCCGTTCTGCACCACGGTCACCACCGCGCCGGCGATGTGGTCGCGCGCCATGGCCTCGGCGGCCAGGCCGTCGACGAAGGCCTCGAGTTCCGCGGCGGGCATCGGCTGGCCGGGCGACAGGCGAACGCCCGGATGTGGCAAGGACAATGAGGGCGCGGGCGCTGTCGTCCCGGGATGGCGGCTCTTCGGCGGGGCCGCATGTCGCTGGGAGGCGCCGGCAGGGCCAGGCGCCGAGGCATCCGCAGCCGCGCCTTGGGCCGCGGGGCCGGGGGACGATTCTGTCGGGCCGACCTGGGCGCGGCTGTCCGCAGCCGCGCAGGCGACGGCGATGGACGCGACCGCGGCCAGGAGGTGGGTGACCCGCAGCCCCATTCCAGTTTCCCTCGCCCTATCTCTGAGGGGGGCTTCTACGGCGTATGGCGGGCTTTCGAAAGCGCCGGGACCGCCGCCATGACGTGGGTGAACGGATAGAAGGCGATCAGGGGTTTCAGCGCCGAACCGACGAACAGCTGCGGCTCGGA
>CAZTMF010000360.1:0-4001 GCA_964614675.1 uncultured Caulobacteraceae bacterium
CCCTTCGTGGACGTCATGCTGGTGCTGCTGATCATCTTCATGGTGGCCGCGCCCCTGGCCGCGCCCACGGTCAAGGTCGACCTGCCGCCGGCGGTGACCAAGCCGACTACGACGCCGCCCAAGCCGATGTACATATCCATTCAGGAGAATGGGAACCTGTACCTCGACAACGGACGGACCTCCGCCAGTTCCCTTGGCGCTGACCTGAACAAGGCCATCGGCAAGCGGGATCCGACCAAGGAGCGCATCTACATCCGCGCCGACAAGAACACCCAGTACGGCGCGTTCATGGATGTCATGGTCGCTCTTCAGGACAGTGGCTATTACAGCGTCGCCCTGGTCGGCATCGACCAGAACGGCGGAAAGGGATCGGCGAGCTAGGTTATGGCCGATAACGAACAGATCGCCGAACACGAACACGTCTACGACCCCCTGACAGACGAGGGTCGTACGCGGCGCAAGCGCGGCAAGCGGTTCACCACCGCCCTCGCGATCGCCGCCGTGGTTCACATCGCCCTCGGCTGGTACCTCTGGAAGGTCAAGTTCGAGACGAAGTACAAGGAATGGTCGGACGAGGCGACCAAGGTGCAGCTGCTGAAGGCCCCTCCGCCTCCGCCGCCGCCCCCGCCGCCGCCTCCGCCGCCCAAGAACCTGCCTCCGCCGCCTCCGCCGCCGCCGATGCAGCCGCACATCACGCCGCCGCCGCCGATCAGCGTCCCGTCGCCGCCGCCTCTGGTGGTGCCGCCGCCGCCGCCGCCGGCGCCTCCGCCGGCGCCCCCGGCAGCGCCGCCGCCCCACGTGGCCGTGATCACCAACCCCGACTGGACCCGTCTGCCGAGCGCGGACGAGCTTCAAGAGTACTATCCGCCGCGGGCGCTTGAGCTCGGCAAGGGCGGTCGGGTGACCATGAACTGCACGGTGACCTCCAAGGGCACCGTCACCGACTGCTCGGTCGGTTCGGAAGACCCGCCGGACATGGGCTTCGGCCAGGCGGCCATCCGGATGAAGAGCCTGTTCAAGATGCGGCCTCAGACCCGCGACGGCCAGCCCGTCGACGGCGCCAAGGTCAACATCCCGATCCGCTTCGCCGCGCCCACGGGCTAAGGCCTGGTCGGAATCTGGAATTCGAGCCCCGGAGGTCTCCTCCGGGGCTTTTCTTTTGCGCCCGAGGCGCCGGGGCTGTGCGCGCCCCAAAGCTCTGGCTATGTTGGGCCGGGCAATGGACACACCTGCGGGCGTCACCATCGAGGAACGCGACGGCGGTCACGTCGCCGTGCTGAGCGGCGACTGGACGTCGCTGGGTCTCGGCGGCGCCGGCCGCACCCTCGGCGAGGCGGCCGCTTCGACGCCGGGTCTCGCCATCGACCTGCACGAGGTCGGCCGCTGCGACACGGCCGGCGCCTACGCCATCGCCAAGGCCACGCGGGGGAGCATCGCGCCCGACCAGATCCGCGCGCGGCCCGAGATCAGCCGCCTGATCGAGCTGGTCCAGGGCGCCCAGGTCGCAGAGCCGACGCCGGCGCCGCGCGAGGACTTCCTGCCCGAGCTGCTCGATCGCGTCGGGCATGGCGCGGTGCATTGGCTCCAGGAGGTCATCGAGACCCTGGCCTTCAACGGGCGGCTGATCGTGGTGATGTTCAGGAGCCTGATCGATCCCAGGCGGATCCGCTGGGCCCCGGTCATCTCCCTGGCGGAACGGGCCGGACTGGACGCCGTGCCCATCGTCGCGGTGACCTCCTTCTTCATCGGCGCGGTGATCGCCTTCATCAGCGCAAACATGCTCCGGCAGTTCGGCGCGCAGGTCTTCGCCGTCGAGCTGATAGGCATCGCCGTGCTGCGCGAGTTCGCCATCATCATCACCGCCGTGCTCCTGGCCGGCCGTTCGGCCTCCAGCTTCGCCGCCGAGATCGGGGCGATGAAGATGAATCAGGAGATCGACGCCATGCGGGTCATGGGGGTCGACCCGTTCGAGGCGCTGGTCGCACCGCGCTTCATGGCCCTCATGGTGACCCTGCCGTTGCTCACCTTCGTGGCCATGGTGGCCGGCCTATTCGGCGGCCTGGTGGTCACCTGGGCCGTCCTGCACCTGAGCCCGATCTTCTTCATCAAGCGCATCGCCGCCAATGTGGGCGCCCGGCACTTCTGGATCTGCATGAGCAAGGCGCCCGCCCTTGCGGCGGTGATCGCCGTCATCGGCTGCCGCCAGGGCATGGAGGTCGGCGGCTACGTGGAGACGCTCGGACGACGGGTCACCGCGGCGGTGGTCCATGCCATCTTCGCGATCATCCTGCTCGATGCCTTGTTCGCGATGATCTACTCGGAGCTGGACATTTGACGGAGGCCGCCGCCGATGACGCCGCGCCGCCGCCCATCGAGGTGCGCGGGCTCGTCTCCCGCTTCGGCGATCACGTGGTGCACGAGAACCTGGACCTGACGGTCCGGCGCGGCGAGGTGCTGGGCCTGGTCGGAGGCTCGGGGGCGGGGAAGTCCGTGCTGCTGCGCACCCTGATTGGGCTGAAGCCCCCTGATGGCGGCCAGGTCAAGGTGCTCGGCGAGGACGTCCACACCGCATCCGATCGACGGATGCAGGCGATCGAGCAGCGCTGGGGGGTGCTGTTCCAGTCCGGCGCCCTGTTCACCAATCTGACGGTCCGCGAGAACGTCGCCGCGCCCATGCACGAATATGCGCGTCTGCCGCGCCGGACCATGAACGAGCTGTCGGACCTGAAGCTGGCGCTGGTGGGGCTACCGCCGGGCGTGGGGGACCTGAAGCCGTCGGAGCTTTCGGGCGGGATGGTCAAGCGCGCCGGGCTCGCCCGCGCCCTGTCGCTCGACCCGGAGCTGCTGTTCTTGGACGAGCCCACCTCCGGCCTCGACCCGATCAGCGCGGGCGCCTTCGACGCCCTGATCGGGAACCTGTCGCGGACCTTGGGCTTGACTGTGTTCATGATCACCCACGATCTCGACTCCGTCTATACAATCTGCGACCGGGTAGCGGTCGTCGCCGACAAGAAGGTCGTGGCCACGGGCACGCCGCAGGAAATGGAGCGATCCGACCACCCCTGGATCCAGGAGTACTTCCTGGGGCCGCGGGGACGGGCGGCCACCAGGGGCAAGGTCCGCTCTCGCTCGACCGGATCGGGGGAAGGCTGATGGAGCGCCGCGCCAACTACGCCCTTGTGGGCGCCGTGACGCTCGGCCTGTTCGTCGGCCTCGTGGCCTTTGTGGTCTGGCTGGCCGGCTTCCAGTTCAACAAGCATTTCGACACCTACGATGTGCTGTTCGTCGGACCTGTGCGCGGCATCTCCGAGGGCGGCGAGGTCCACTTCAACGGCATCAAGGTTGGCGAGGTGACCAAGCTGGCCCTGGATCCCTCCGATCCCAACCGGGTGATCGCCCGGGTGCGGCTGGAGGGCGGGGTGCCGGTGCGTGTCGACTCCTACGCGGTGCTGGAGCCCCAGGGCATCACGGGGGTCAGCTACATCCAGATCACCGGGGGCACCCACACCAAGCCGCTGCTGAAGGACGTGACGCCGGGTGGGACGGTGCCGGTGATCCACACCCAGCAGAGCGCCCTGGCCGACCTGCTCGAGGGCGGCGGCACGGTGCTGCAACGCGCCGTCGACGCTCTGAACCGGGTGAACAAGCTGCTGTCCGACGACAACATCGCCGCCATTAGCGGCACCTTCCACGACCTGAAGGCGGTGGCCGACGAGGCCAAGGCCCGCAAGGAGATCTTCGCCGACGCCCAGAAGACGCTCCAGGACGTCGACAAGACCGCCAATTCGATCACCGAGCTCAGCCAGAACGGCAACAAGCTGATCAACGGCGACGGCAAGCGGGCGATGTCCAACATCGCCGACGCGGCCGAGGACCTGAAGCAGACCTCGCACAAGGCCAACGAGATGCTCTCCAAGCTCGAAGGGCCGACGTCCGACTTCGCCACCAACAGCCTGCCCGAGCTCAGCCGAACCATCGTCAGCCTGCAGCAGACCTCCACC
>CAZTMF010000361.1:0-3994 GCA_964614675.1 uncultured Caulobacteraceae bacterium
GCCTATGCGGCCATCGACGAGTACGAGAAGATCCTGCGCACCAAGTCGATCATGGGCCGGCCGGACGTGCTCAAGATCCACGATCCCACCGCCCAGCAAGCGATCGGCGAAGCCATGGCCAAGGCCCATGCCGCCGAGGTCATCGGTCTGGCGGCCTCCGAGGAGTACATGAGCCTCTGCCGGCGCTGGCAGGAGACCGGCGAGCCGATCACCGCCACCGACACCTTCCGTATCTGGTCCCTGGCCCAGAAGGGCTGCTACCTGGCCTGCGACGCCGTCGAGGGGCTGTTCCGCACCGCCTCGGCCTCGTCCACCTTCAAGGGCCAGCGGATGCAGCGCTATTTCCGCGACATCCAGATGTACCTGGTGCACCCCTCGTCCCAGCCGATCGTCCAGTCGCTCTACGCCCAGAACTACCTGGGCCTGGCGGTGGGCCTGCCGGGGCTGAACTGAGCCGGTCATCGGGCCCCCTCCACCCTAAATCCACCCTATTTAGGGTGGCGCCCCCCCTTGGAACGCGTCTTCGAGCTCCATGCGGAGGATGCTCCGCCGGGAGCCTGGATGAGGGCGACGCTAATCCGGGCGGCTGTCCGCCGTTGATCTGAGCGCATCCGGCCTCCTACAACTTGGCGGTGACCGGAAACGTCCGGCGCGAGCGGGAGGCGACGACATGACATCCATCCAGCGTTGGATGGCCGCTGCGGCGGCTGTCCTCTTGGCGGGCTCCGCGGGCGCGGCGACCGCCCCTGCCCCCGCCGTCGCCAAGGCGGCGCCGGCATGCAACCGCGCCTGCCTCGTCCGTATCCTCGACCAGTGGTTCGACGCCCTGGCCGCCCACAGCGCCAGGGGCCTGCCGCTGGCCAGGGACGTCCGCTTCACCGAGCAGGCCGCGCGCCTGCCGATCGGCGACGGCCTGTTCGTCTCGACCACCGAGGGGCCCGGCAAGTTCAAGATCGTCGCGGCCGATCCTGTCTCGGGCCAGGTCGGGGCCATCGTGATGATGAAGCAGTGGGGCAAGCCGATCGAGATGACCGTCCGGCTCAAGGTCGTGGGCGGCAGGATCACCGAGGCCGAGCAGATCTACGCCGCCGACCTCAGGCCCACGTCGATGGCAAACCTCGAGACCCCGCGCCCGGCCCTTCTCGAAGACCTGCCCGCCTCCGAACGCACGCCCCGCGCCCAGATGCTGGCGGCGGCATTCTCCTATTTCGACGCCATCGAGCAGGACTCCGGCGACGTCGCGCCCTTCGCGGCGGACTGTGAGCGCCACGAGAACGGCATGCAGACCACCAGCCAGAAGCGGCCCGAGACGACGCCGCTCGACGGCGCGGCCGCCGGCGCCAATTCCGCCTTCGCCAGGCTGGGCCAGCTGGGCTGCAGCGATGGGCTGAACACCCACAGCCTGCAGTACATCACCATGATCCGGCCCCGGCACCTCTACATCATCGACGAGCAGAAGGGTCTGGTGCTGGGCTTCCCCCGCTTCGTGCACCGCGGGAATGTCCGCTACGAGAAGATCGCTGGCGTCCCGGGCCTCGAAGGCATGCCGATGAGCTTCGGCCCGAACGATCTCCAGGCGTCCGAGATGTTCAAGGTGCGGGGCGGCAAGCTCCACGAGATCGAGGCCACCGGCTTCATCAACGCCTACATGGCCCCCACCGGCTGGGATGACCGCTACCCCGAGCGCTACAAGTACGCCGTCACCCACCCGAAGACGCACCCTTACGATGCGGGGACGAGTTTCCCCGCGGCCGCCGCCGAGCAGCGGTCGTCGGAAGCGATCACGAAGTAGAAGCTCCTTCCCTCCCCCTCGAGGGGGAGGGAATAGGAGAAGACGCTGCTTCCGGGCTCCGGGAACGTGGCTAGGCCGCGACCGCCGCCGTCTTGCCGAGGATCATGTCGGCGGCCTTTTCGGCGATCATGATCGTCGGGGCGTTGGTGTTGCCCGACGAGATGCGCGGCATGATCGAGGCGTCGACCACGCGCAGGCCCTCGACGCCGTGGACCCTGAGCTGCGGATCGACCACGGCCATCGGATCGTGGCCCATCTTGCAGGTGCCCACCGCGTGATAGAGCGTCGCCCCGGCGATGCCGGCATAGGCCAGCTTGGCCTTGTCGTCGGTCCCCAGGAACGACCACGGCACAGAGCCCGGATCGGCCAGGTAGGGCGTGATCGCCGGCTGGCTCATGATCTTCTGGGCGAAGTCGAGCCCGGCGATGGCCGCCTGCTGGTCGATCGGATCGGACAGGTAGTTCGGCACGATGGTCGGATAGACCAGGGCGTCGGGCGACTTGGCGTGGATCGTTCCGCGCGATTCCGGCCGGAGCTGACAGGGCGTGCAGGTGAGGCCCGGCTCCTTTTCCAGCACCAGCGCCTGGGTCTTGCCCAGGATCTCCAGGTCCATCGACGCGGCCATCAGGTGGAACTGCAGGTCCGGGTCCATGAGGTCGGGCCGCGACTTGCAGAAGGCCACGATGTGGGCGACCGCGAATGACAGCAGGCCCTTGCGGGCCACCGCGTACTTCAGCATCTCGCCGATCAGCCGCGGACCGCGGCTCAGCTCGTTCACCGTCACGCACTCGGGCTTCAGCCGCCACTGGCAGCCGATCATGAAGTGATCCTGCAGGTTCTCGCCGACGCCCTTCAGCTCGTGCACCAGGGGCACGCCCAGGCTCTTGACCAGGGCTCCCTGCCCCACGCCGGACACTTCCAGCAGCTGGGGCGAGGCCACCGCCCCGGCGGCCAGGATCACCTCGCCCCGGGTCGTGGCCGTGCGCTTGGAGCCGCGCTGGATGAACTCGACGCCGACGGCCTTCTTGCCCTCGAACAGGATGCGGGTGGCCTGGGCCTCGGTCTCGACAGTCAGGTTCGGCCTGCCCATCACCGGGTGCAGATAACCCACGGCGGTGGAGTGGCGCTGGCCGTTCTTGATGGTGAACTGGAACCAGGTGACGCCTTCCTGGCGCCCGCCGTTGATGTCGTCCGAACGCGGGATCCCGGCCTCGACCGCCGCGTCGAGCAGGGCGCCCGAGATCGGGTGCTGCTCGGTCATGTCCGAGATGTTCAGCGGTCCGCCCGAGCCATGGAAGTCGTCGGGGCCGCGTTCCTGGTGCTCGGAGCGGACGAAATAGGGCAGCACGTCCTGGTAGGACCAGCCCTCGCAGCCCATCTGGCGCCAGCCGTCGTAGTCGGCCGCCTGGCCCCGGATGTAGAGCAGGCCGTTGATCGAGGAGGAGCCGCCCAGCACCTTGCCCTTGGGCCATTTGTGCTTGCGCCCGCCTGAGCCCGCGTCCTCCTCGGTTTCGTAGAGCCAGTTGACCTTGGGATCGTTCAGGGTCTTGCCGAAGCCGATGGGCGTATGGACCATCATGTTCGACCAGAACTGCTTCAGGTTATGCAGCGGCCGGTCGTCGCCGCCGGCCTCCAGAAGCAGGACCCGGTTCTTCGGGTCGGCCGAGAGGCGGTTGGCCAGCACGCAGCCGGCGCTCCCCGCTCCCACGATGATGTAGTCGTAAGCGCCTGCCTCGGCCATTTCCTGTCTCCCGGGTCCTCCGCCCTCCGCCTCGTTCCGGGCGCGGTGCGCGAACCATAGTGCAGAATGCAATACGGCGGACGGGGACCAAACCCCGCCCGCCGCTCGATGCACTACAATCAAAGGCTTGGACTGCGAAGCTCAAAGGCGCGTGAGCGCCCTCGAGCCCCAGCCTGCCCTCAGCCGTGGGCGCGCCAGCCGCCCGGCGCGTAGGAGGTGCGCACGGTCTCGACATAGGGGACCGGGCTGACGATCGCCTTGATCTCCATCTGCACGTGCGGCTCGACGGTGGGCTTCTTGGAGCCGCCGCCGGACTCGCCCCAGATCAGGGAGACTTCGCGGCCGGGATCGGCGAATTCCGCGTCCAGCACCGCCAGGGTCAGCATCTTGCCCTCGTTGGAGGAGTAGCCGATCCAGGTCGAGACCCCGACGGTGTCCGAGCCGTGCAGCACCTTGTCGAA
>CAZTMF010000362.1:0-3991 GCA_964614675.1 uncultured Caulobacteraceae bacterium
TGCAGGCGGTGATGGACGCCATCGCCCGCTGCGAGGGGGACGCCGACGCCTGCGCGGACCCTCGCGCCAACGCCGCTCTCGGCCGCGCCGCCCGGGCGGCCCGGGATGTCGGGGCGTCCGACGCCCTGCTGCGTCAGGCGATGGCCCTGGCCCGCGCGGGCGAACGGACCTGGCCCGCCGCGCATGTCGAGCCCGAGGAGTCCCGCGCGCCCCTGATCGGCGTCGCGGCCAAGGACGACCGGGGAGAGCGGCTGGCGAACGCTGCCCTCGGCGCCTGGGAGACCGGCGAGGTCATGCTCGCGGCAACCCCCGAGGCCGGCCAGTCGGCCCGCGCCGCCATGACCGCCGCCCGCGCCGCCCTCTCCGCCGAGGCGTTCTGGCGGGACGGCGCGCTCGACGAGGAGGGCCTCGCCGCCCTGACGCGGGTCTGGACCGTGGCCCTGGCGGTGGAGAGCCCCGCCCGGCCCGCCGCAGCCCCCATCGCCCTGACCGTGGGCGGCCTGTCCGAGATCCTGGTCCGGCGCGGCCTGGCCTATGGCTCGGGCCAAGGACGTGCGGCGGCCGCCGAGGTCCTGGCCCTGGTGCGCGAAGCCGCCATCGCCACCATGGGCGAGATCGCCTCGGCGACTGGCGCGCGGGCGCCGCGAGAGGTGCTGACCACGGCCCTCTGGGAGGACGCGGAGACCAGCCTGCGGCTCGGCGGACTGTCGGTGGGGCCGGCGCCCTGGACCGGGCCTTTCGGCGTCTCAGAGATCGGCGACGGCACGGTGCTGCCGACCCTGACCGCCGCCGCGGTCGAGGGCCTTTCTGGCTTCGGCGTCGATCTCCTGGCCATCCAGCGTCACGCCAGCGGCGAGGGCCTGCTCGCCGAGGCGCCGCACCTTGGCCGGCCGGCGCTGGAAACCCTGGGTTTCACCGATCACGAGATCGGCGGGATCGAGGCGGCCCTCGCGGAGGGAACGCCCGTCCGCGACGCCTTCGCCGCTGTGCGTCTTGGCGAGGGTTTCGTGCGCGACGTCCTGGGGGTCAGCGCCGAGGCTCTGGCCGAGTCGGATTTCGACCTCCTGGCCTTCATGGGGGTGGCCGAAGACCAGATCCGGGCTGCCGCGGCCCACATCCAGGCCCGGCGTTCTCTCGCCGCCTGTCCCGCCCTGCCGGAAGGGGCCCGCGCAGTCTTCGCCTCGGCCGAGGAGATCACGACGGAAGACCGCCTGGCGATGATCGCGGCCCTGGACGCCGTGAGCTGCGCCCCCTGCCTCACCGCCCTGCCCGCGCCGAGTGGCGCCTCGCCCGCCGAGATCGAGGCGCTCTACCTCGCCGCCGCCAAGCTTGGCGTGCGGGCCCTCAGGATCGCCGCCCCCGCGGCGGGCGCCGAACCCGCCCTGGAGCTGCCGCCCGTCGAGGATGAGGCGCCCCGGCGCCGGCCCGAGCTCCAGCCGGTCATCGCCGAGCGGATCATCGAGAAGGTGATCGAGCGCGAACGCGCCCGGCGCAAGCTGCCAGACCGGCGCAAGGGCTATATCCAGAAGGCGGCCGTCGGCGGCCACAAGGTTTATCTGCACACCGGCGAGTACGACGACGGCGAGCTCGGCGAGATCTTCATCGACATGCACAAGGAAGGCGCCGCCTTCCGCAGCCTGATGAACAACTTCGCCATCGCGATCTCGATCGGCCTGCAATACGGCGTGCCGCTGGAGGAGTTCGTCGAGGCCTTCGTCTACACCCGCTTCGAGCCCGCCGGCCCGGTCACAGGCAACGACTCCATCCGCTCGGCCACCTCGATCCTCGACTACATCTTCCGCGAGCTGGCCGTGTCCTATCTGGACCGCCAGGACCTCGCCAACGTCGATCCGGACGAGCTGCACGCCGACGGCCTGGGCCGGGGTCTCGGCGACACCGCCGGCATGGAACAGCCGGCGACGGTCCCGGCCACCCTGTTCATCTCCAAGGGCTTCGCGCGCGGGGCGGCGGGCGACAACCTGATCGTCCTGCCCGTCGGCGGGCGCGACCGGCCGACCTTCGGGGGGCGCACGGACGAGGCGCCGGACGTCTGCGCCGAATGCGGCGAGCTTTCCGTCCGTCGCAAGGGCTCGGGCCTGGTCTGTGAATCCTGCGGTGCGGCCGCGGGCGTGGGACGGCCGAACGCGGGCTGATGGTGAGCCCTCGCTAACCGTTTTGTCTTAGGCTCTGCCGCAGAAGGGCGATCCAGAGCCCAAGCCGCGAGCCGTTCCGACATGAAGCCCAGCGTCCCGACGCTCCTCGCCATCCTGACCCTGGCAACGCCGGCCATGGCCCAGAACGCGGCGCAGATCGACCACGCCCGGGCGGGCGCCAGCTGTCCGCACTGCAACCTGTTCCAGGCCGACTTCAGCAACCATCGCCTGGTGGGCCGCAATTTCGCCGGATCGCGCCTCAGGCAGGCGGACTTCTCGGCGGCGGTGATGAACCACACCGTCTTCTCCGGCGGCGACCTGCGCGACGTGAACGCCTATGGCGGTGTCTTCTCGGGGGCGGTGTTCTCCGGGGCCGACCTGACCCACGCCAGCTTCGTCGGCGCCTATCTGCAAGGGGCCAGCTTCACCGGCGCCAAGCTGATCGGGACCAATTTCTCCGGCGCCGAGATGAGCCACGCCCGCGGCCTTTCGCAGCATCAGCTGGAGGATGCCTGTGGCGACGAGGCCACCACCCTGCCGCGGGGCCTGCGGATTCCGCGCTGCCACTAGCCGGCTACCGGTCCCCCATTACCGCGATTTAAGTGGCGTTAAGGACCCCTGTCAGTCAGAGGATGGAGGGTTGGGGGGCGTTCTGCGCTGCTGCCCGAGGTCATTGATGTTTCGCGTTCCCGTCCGTCTCGCCGGCCTTGCCGCCGTCATTCTCGCCCTGGCCCCCAGGGCCTGGGCCGGCGATCCCGATATCGGCGTGGCGCGCGCGACGGCCTTTGGCGGCTCCTGCCAGGGCTGCGCCCTTTCCGGCCGCAAGCTGACCGGCGCGACCTTCACCGGCGGCAACTTCAGCCGGGCGGCCCTGGTCGGGGCCGACCTCCGCGGCGCCTCCTTCACCGGGACCAATTTCACCGGCGCGGACTTCAGCCGGGCCGACCTGCGCAGCGCCAGCCTGCTGGGCGTCAGTTTCGCGGGCGCCATCTTCGCCGACGCGAGGATGGACGGCCTGGAAGGCGCGGGCGCGGTGTTCGCCGGGGCCGACCTCAAACGCGCCCAGCTGAGCTCGGTGGAACTCGTGGGGGCCAATTTCACCCACGCCAACCTGGTCGAGGCCCATCTGGGCGGTGCGGAGCTGGTGGCCTCGAACCTCTCGGACGCCGACGCCCGAAAGGCCGATTTCCACGGCGCCGACCTGACCGGCAGCCGGATGATCGGCGGGCGCTTCCAGGACGCGTCGTTCCGCGGCGCCACCCTGACCAACGCCGATCTCTCGCATGGCCAATTCTCTGGCGCGGACTTCAAGGGCGCCGAGCTCGAAGGCGCGAAGCTCTTCGGCGCCGACCTTTCGGGCGCCAAGGGTCTGACCCAGGATCAGCTCGAAGCCGCCTGCACGGATGCGTCGACGCGCCTTCCCTCAGGACTCTGGGCAGCCAGGGGCTGCCATGGCCCCTTCAATCTGCACGTCCGGCTGCCTCTGATTCCGGGGCCGCCCCCGCCGCCGCCCGCGCCCTTCCCGGCCCACTACCGCGGCGGCAACTGAAGCCGGACGTGCAGCTCCTTGAGCTGCCGCTCCGACACCTGCGACGGCGCGTTCATCAGGAGGTCCTCGCCCTGCTGGTTCAGCGGGAAGGCGATAACCTCGCGGATGGCGGTCTGGCCAGCCAGCAGCATGACGATCCGGTCGATGCCGGGCGCAAGGCCCCCGTGCGGCGGGGCGCCATAGCGGAAGGCGTTCAGCATGCCGGCGAACTCGGTCTCGACCTGCTCCTTGGAATAGCCGGCGATCTCGAAGGCGCGGACCATGATGTCGGGCTGATGGTTCCGGATCG
>CAZTMF010000363.1:0-3977 GCA_964614675.1 uncultured Caulobacteraceae bacterium
ACGTAGCCGCGGGCCTTGGCCTGCTTGATGAACTTCTTGACCCCGGCGTCGGTCAGGTCGAGAAGCGGACCGTCGGAGGTGGTCTCGGCCTCGGGCGTCTCAGCGGCGGTGGTGCTCATTCAGGTCTCCGCTTCCGGCATTTCGAGCCAGAAGAAATGCAAGTTTCGGACCAGCGCTTAACCATGTTGCGCGCTGTCCGACCAAATCGATCCCGTCCGGATCGCCCGCTTCAGGGCGTCCCGCTCCGTTTTCAGCCGCACGAACCTCGCTGCGCCAGCGGCGTCGCCGATCTCGGCCTTGGCCGACGCCAGCGCATCCTCGAGGGCAGCCATCCGAGTCACGGACTCTAAGGCTTGCGACCATAGGGCTCTGGCGTCTGCGAGCGGGCGGTCCGGATCCAGGAAAGGCGCGCCGGACCTTGCGGCGGCCTCGTCGATTTCACCCAGCAGGACGCCAAATCCCTGCTGCGCCAGATGGCGAGCGAGGGAGGCGCTGTCAAGGACATCCCCCTCCAGGCGGAGGCGGGTAATTTCGCGCGCAAGCTCCAGAAGCGCCGGATCGCCGAAGCCGGCCGCCTCGAAAGCCTCCAGGCAAGCGTCCAGCCGGGCCGGGTCCTCGAGCGCCCCTTTCGCCAGGGCGGCCGCAAGGGATTCGGGTGAAACGGCGAGGCGTTTGGCCGCGGCCCTGCCCTCGGGCGTCGGCGGCATGGGCCAGGGTTCGTCGCGGCGCGCTCCCCGGCGGAAGGTCCGCTGCCCTTGATGAAAGGGAGCGTAGGCCGCGCTGGCCGGCGCGGCGCGCGGAAAGGCGGCGTCGAAGCGCGCGAGCAGCTCCTCGCGATAGGCCTCGGCGAGATCACGGTCCTGGATGAGCTGCGCGGCATGCCGCAGCCGGGCCTTGAGCGCCGTGCGCCGTTCGGGCGTGTCGAGCGGCTCCATCTCCCGCTCGCGCACGAACAGGGCTTCGACGAAGGGATGGGTCTCGGCGAGTTGGGCCTTCAGGGCCGCCGGCCCCTGTTCGCGCAGCACGTCGTCGGCGTCCTTGCCGCCCGAGATCAGGGCGAAGCGGAAAGATTTGCCGGGTCGGATCAGGGGCAGGGCGCGGTCGATGGCCCGGCTCGCGGCCCTGCGTCCGGCCGTGTCCGCGTCGAAACAGAGCGTCGGCTCGGGGTGCAGCTTCCAGAGCGCTTCCATCTGTTCCTCGGTCAGTGCGGTGCCCATGGGCGCCACCCCGGCCACGCCCGCGCGCTGGCAGGCGATCACGTCCATGTAGCCTTCGACCACCACGAGGGGCGCGCCATCCCCGCCAGCCTGCAGCAGCTTGCGCGCCTCGGCCAGGCCGTAGAGCACCCGGCCCTTATGGAAGAGCGGCGTCTCGGGACCGTTCAGGTACTTGGCTCGCGCGTTGGGATCGAGGGCCCGGCCGCCGAAGGACACCACCCTCCCCCGCCCGTCGGCGATCGGGAAGATGATCCGCTCGCGGAAGCGGTCGTAGGGCGCGCCGCCATCCTCAGGCGCGATCAGAAGGCCGGACTCCACCAGCTCGGCTGGCCTAGCGCCCTTGGCGATCAGGTAGTCCTTGAGCTTGGTGCGGTCGGCCGGCGCATAGCCGAGGCCGAAACGCTTCCATTCCTCCTCCTTGAGGCCCCGTCGCTCCAGATAGGCCCTCGCCGCCTGGCCTCCCGGCCGGCGCAGCTCGCCCTCGAACCACGCTCCGGCCATCGACAGCCAGTCCTGCAGACCCTGGCGCTTCTTGTCCTCCTCGGCCCCGCGCGGATCCAGCGCCGGCAGCGACACCCCCGCCTCGGCCGCCAGCCGTTCCACTGCCTCGGGGAAGCTGAGGCGCTCGGTCTCCTGCAGGAAGGTGATCAGGTCGCCGTTCTTGCCCGACGAGAAATCAAAGAAATGGCCCTTGTCGTCATTGACGTAGAAGGAGGGGGTCTTCTCCTTGGTGAAGGGCGACAGGCCGACGTATTCCCGCCCCTGGCGGCGCAGCTTCACCGTCCGCCCGATCACGTCGGAGAGCCGCAGACGCGACTTGATCTCGTCCAGGAGCCGTTCGTCGAAGCGCGTCACGATTCGATCTTAACTGATGCTTGCGCGCATGGTCAGGGTGCGCCCTGCAGAAACCGGGGGAGGAATGGGATGAACGCTATCGCAAACGAGCAGCAGATCGGCCTCTGGAACGACGCCATGGGGAAAACCTGGGCAATGCTGCACGAGCGGCTGGACCGGCAGCTCGATCCCATAGGGCGGGCGGCGATGGCGAAGGCGGGCTTCAGGGCTGGCGAGGTGGTGCTGGACGCCGGCTGCGGCTGTGGCGAGACGACCCTGGAGATCGCCGGCAAGGTCGGCTCCGGCCAGGTGATCGGGCTCGACGTCTCGGCCATGCTGCTCGACATGGCCCGGGAGGCGGCGGCCACAAAGGGGATCGGCAACGTCCGCTTCGAGCAGGGCGACGGCCAGGTCTGGACCTCGCCGGTCCCTGCCGACGTGCTGTTCTCCCGTTTCGGGGTGATGTTCTTCGAGGACCCCGATGCGGCTTTCGCCAACCTCAGGCGGTCGCTGAAGAGCGGGGGACGGCTGGCCTTCGCCTGCTGGCGCCAGCCCAAGGAGAACCTTTGGCTCGCCCTGCCGATGCAGTCCACCGTGCACCTACTGCCGCCCCTCCCCCCCGGCGATCCCAATGCTCCAGGCCCCTTCGCCTTCGCCGACAGGAACAGGCTGATCGGCATCATCGAGGGCGCGGGCTTTGTGGATGTGGCGATTGAACCGTTCGACCTGCGGACCGGCGGCGACAGCCTGGAGGACTCGGTGTTCGTGGCCCTGCGGATGGGACAGCTCGGCAGCGCGCTGCGCGAGATCGGCGCCCCCGACGAACTCAAGCGCAAGGTCGAGGCGACGCTGCGCGAGGCCTTGGCGCCCTATGTCGAGGACGGTGTGGTGAAGCTGCCGGCGGCCGCCTGGATCGTCTCGGGGCGCAACCCCTAGGCGGCGCAGCCCGGATGGGCCTTGATCACCCTCTGGGTCGAGGGTGGATACTTGGCGAGGAGGGCGGAAGGCCGGATCGGCCGGGGGACGAACCCGCCTCCGCAATTGGGGCAGCGGCCGCCGAGCCGGTGCTCCACGCAGTCGGCGCAGAAGGTGCATTCGAAGGTGCAGATCCGCGCGTCGGAGCTGTCGGGCGGCAGGTCCCTGTCACAGCATTCGCAGTTGGGTCTGAGTTCGAGCATCAGGCTTCCTCTCTCATCGCCAGCGTCTCAAGGGCGTCGCCCGTGAGACGATAGACCGTCCAATCGTTCATCGGCCGGGCTCCCAGGGCCTCATAGAAGGCGATGGAGGGCGTATTCCAGTTCAGCACCGCCCACTCCAGCCGGCCCAGGCGCTCGGCCGCACAGCGGCGCGCCAAGCCCTCCAGCAGGGCCTTGCCGATGCCGCGGCCCCGGAACCGCGGCCTCACATAGAGGTCCTCCAGATAGATTCCGTGGCGGCCGAGGAAGGTCGAGAAGGTGTAGATCCAGAGCGCGAACCCGGCGGGCTCGCCGGACCATTCGGCCAAGTCGCAGAAGGCCTTGGGTTCGGCCGGGAACAGGGCCGCGCGGATGTCGTCAGTGGTAGCGACGGCCTCGTGGGTCAGCTTCTCGTATTCAGCGAGCTCACGAATGTAGGCGCAGACCAGATCGGCGTCCTCGGGGGCGGCGGGGCGGATCGAGATCATGGCTTGGGCTTAGCGCGACCAGGGCGCAAAAGTCACCCCGGCCACATTGACCCGAGCAGAGTCGGTCCTTAGCTAGCGGCCGTTTGTCCGCTTGAATTGGAGACGCCCATGGCCGACCCCCTGATGCCCGGCGTCACCGGCGTTCTCGCGCTCGCGGACGGAACCATCTTCCAAGGCAAGGGCGTGGGGGCCGTCGGCGAGGTGGTCGGCGAGGTCTGCTTCAACACCGCCATGACCGGCTACCAGGAGATCCTGACCGACCC
>CAZTMF010000364.1:0-3971 GCA_964614675.1 uncultured Caulobacteraceae bacterium
CCGTCGATCACCATCTTGCGCCACATGCGGTTGCGGCCGGCGATCTGGGTCGGCGCGCAGGCCAGGGGCATCAGGGCGTCCATGAACTCGGGATGGCTCTCGCCCCAGACGAAGCTGTGCATGCAGCCCATCGAGGTGCCGATGATCAGCCGGGCGTGATCCACCCCCAGGCCCTTGGTCAGGAGCTGGTACTGGCCCTCGACCATGTCGTCGTAGTCGTAATGGGGGAAACGCGCATGCAGGCCGTCTGACGGCTTGGACGACTTCCCATGGCCGATGCCGTCGGGAAGGACGACGTAGTAGCGGGTGACGTCGAGCAAGGCCCCCGGGCCGAACAGCACGCCCGAGAACTCCGGCCGGATGAAGTTGTGACCCTCCCCACCGGTGCCGTGGAGCACCATGACAGCGTTGACCACGTGGCCGGCGGCGTCCCGCCGCGGGGTCCCGAGGGTGGTGTAATGGATCCGCAGGTCCTGCAGGGTCTCGCCCGAACGGAAGTGGAAGTTGTGGATCACGAAGTCGCCTTCGTGGGTCGCCAGGGCCGGCGGGGTCTGCGCATCGGCGGCGGCGGCGGGGCCCAGCAGCGCCGCAACGGTCAAGGCTGTGGTAATCAGCTTGCGCATCTTCGTCCCCTGGAAGCCGAGCCAACGCACCACAGATGGCCATCACCGACAATGTGCTGACCGAGATGAAGGCCGTGCCGTACGCCAAGGCGCGTGCCCTGGTGCAGAACGGAGACCTTCTGCTCTGCTCGGCCACGGATCCGTTCTCCAGGCTGATCCGCTGGAGCACCAGGACCCCCTGGAGCCACATCGCCATCGCCTACAGGATCACGAGCCTGGACCGGGTGATGGTGCTCGAGGCGGTGGAGAAGATCGGCGTGCGCACCGTGCCGCTGTCGACCTTCATCTCCAAGACCAGCAGCGGCGTCAGCCCCTATCCCGGCCAGATTCTGCTGGCCCGGGACCAGCGTTTCGAGGGCCTCGACGACAAGAAGAAGAGGGCGATGTACGACTTCGCCTTCGCGCGTCTGGGCGACCGCTTCGCGCCGGGCGAGATCACCAGGATCGCCACGCGGCTGGTTCTGGGACGCATCGCGCGCAAGATGCCCCGGATGCTGGGCCCCAAGGACGAGTTCATCTGCTCCGAATACGTGGCCCGGTGTTACGCCAAGGCGGGGCTGAAGGTCCCCTGGGACGGCCTCGGCTTCATCGCGCCGGGCGATTTCGCCCTGGCGCCGGACGTCCAGGCCATCGCCCAGATCAAGACGCGCTGAGCATGCGATATCGCCAGCTCGACCTGAACCTGTTCCTGGTCTTCGACACCCTGCTGCGGACCGGCAGCGTGTCCAAGTCCGCCGCGTCGCTGGGCGTCAGCCAGAGCGCGGTCAGCCAGGCGCTGGCCAAGCTGCGCGAACACTTCAAGGACGACCTGTTCCTGAAGACCAGCACCGGCGTCACCCCGACCTCCACAGCCCTGGCGCTGGCCGAGGACGTCCGGCAGTTCGTGGCGTTCTCGGAGGCTGCGCTGATCAACCGGGCCGGATTCGATCCGCTGGACAGCCGCCGGGACATCCGGATCAGCATGACCGACATGGGCGAGATCAGCATGGTCCCGGTCATGCTCGACGCCTTCCGGCATCTGGCGCCGAACTGCCGCTTCATCTTCCTCGACCTCTGGGGAGACGAGCTCAGGGAAGGGTTCGAGCGGGGGGAGATCGACCTGGCGATCAGCGCGCGGGGGCCACCGGGCGGGGATGTTCTGCAGCAGAAGCTCTACGAGCACGGCTATGTGATCCTCGCCCACCGCGACAATCCGGTGGACGCCGACGTCAGCGCGGCGGACCTGGCGGCGACGCCCCATCTGGTGGTCTCGCCCGGGCGGCTGGACCACCTCAGCGCGGACGACGCGATGATGCTGGCCGGCGTGCGCAGGAACGTCGCCGCGCACGTCTCCAACTGGACCGCCGTCCCCCATATCCTCGAGGCCCAGCCGGACCTCGTGGCCCTGGCGCCCGAATACCTGGGGCTGGCCTACGACCGGTTCGACCTGAAGGCCGTGAGGCCGAAATTCGTCCTGCCCAAGATCTCCGCGTTCCAGTTCTGGCACCGGCGGTTCAACGCCGACCCCTTCAATCGGTGGCTTCGGGCACAGGTGCGCGAGTTGTTCGCCCAGGGCCTCCCGGACCCACGGAAGCGCCGGTTATAAGCAGGGCTTATCGGGCTCATCATGGGGCCGCCAATGTCCGCGCCCGGGCGCCGTCCCTAGTTTGCCGACACAACAACGGTCGGGACTGCCGGCGCCAGCGCTCCAGTCCGTGCGACGGATCCGTGCGACGGGGGCCTTGCGCGCGGCGCCGGCTCCGGTTCCAGATCAAGGGAGGAACCCATGAACCTTGCCCCTGCGAGGCTGCGGACGCTCGGCGCCCTGGCGGCCGGCGCGTTGATCTCAATCCCGATCTCGGCGTCGGTGCACCACTCCTTCGCCATGTTCGACCAGTCCAGGCAGGTCACGGTCGCCGGCACGGTGCGAGACTTCCAGTGGACCAATCCCCACGCCTTCATCCAGGTCGAGGACGCCTCGGGAAAGATGTGGGGCGTCGAGCTCAACAGCCCGAACAACCTGGTTCGCCAGGGATGGAAGCGGACCGTCCTGAAGCCGGGGGACAAGATCTCGGTGACGCTCAACCCCTTGCGCGATGGCCGGCCAGGCGGTCTGTTCAACGCCGTGACGCTGCCGGACGGCCGGGTGCTGGGCAATCCCAAGCCCACGGGCCCGATCAACGTGCCGACCGCGCCGTGAGGGGGAGACAGAAGATGAAGCACTGGCGACTTTGGCTCGGCTCGGCCGCCGCGACCCTTGCGTCGCTGGCGATCGGGAATTCCGCCCTCGCGCAGGATCAGCGACCCGGCCTCGACGCCGAGCGGGAAGCGGAGCTGTCGCATACTCACGACGGCTTCTATGGCGCCCTGGCGCCGCAGAACCTGCACAAGAAGCGCCCCAAGGCGCCCGTCGACTTCACCGGCGTCTGGTTCATCAACCTGCGCCACGCCTTCGCGGACTTCATGTTCGGCCCTCCCTACCCCGAGTTCGGGCCCGAGGGGCAGAAGGCCATGAAGGAAGCCAAGGAAGCGGCGGCGAACCACGTCCCCTACCGCGACACGATCGGCCAGTGCTATCCGGCCGGCATGCCGATGATCACCACCCGCGTCTGGCCGGTGGGCGTCATCCAGCTGCCGACGGCGATCTACATCACCTACGCCTTCACCAATTCCTTCCGGGTGATCTACCTGGACGGCCGCAAGTTCTCCGACCCCGACATCGTGGTTCCCTCGGCCAACGGCGAGTCGATCGGCCACTGGGAGGGCAAGACCCTGGTGATCCACACCAAGTACCTCGATCCGAAGAACCACTACATCGACCAGGGCATCCCGGTGGACGACAAGTTCGAGATCACCGAGCGCTGGAACCTGCTCGACAAGGGCAAGACCCAGCAGATCGAGTTCATCATGACCGACCCGACCATGTGGAAGGGCGAGTGGCGCTCCACCAAGCGCTGGATCCGCAAGGACAACTCCGACATCCCCGAGGTCGAGTGCCAACCCGACCTCAACAAGCACCTGCCTGGCACGGCGGAGGGCAGCGCGGCGCTGGAGGAGCAGAACAAGGCGAAGCCGCCGGCGTCGCCGGCCGCCAACTAGCGGAGCGCCGCCGTCTGGCGGTGAGCGCGGAATTGGACCAAGCTGCCCGCGAGGAAACGCCGGCCGCCCTCGCGGGGCCGGCAGGGGAGCTGACAATGACAAGATACTCGGGCGCCGCCCTGGCGCTGGCGATGGCTGCGGGCATGGCCTTCGGATCCGGCGCCCAGGCGGCGACCGATCCCGCGTCGATGCGCCCGGCCTTCCTGAAATTCACGGTGTCGAACCTGCCGGCCATGCAGGCCTTCTACGAGAAGGCCTTCGGCATGACCC
>CAZTMF010000365.1:0-3968 GCA_964614675.1 uncultured Caulobacteraceae bacterium
TGAAGGCCGGCGCGATCGCCGCCTGAGATGCGCCTATCGGGCTGGCGCACCCTGTGGCGGAAGAAGGAACCGCCGGCGCCGGCGCCCGATGCGCCCGCCAAGCCCGATTCTTCCCTCCCGAAAGGATTCCCCGACTGGGGCCGGCTGACGGCCGACAGCGCCGCCTGGGCCGGACGCAAGCCCGGCCGGCGGGGCCGGGTGCTGATCGCCACCAACATCGGCGGCCATGGGCCGGTCAGCGTCTTCGAGAGCACCCTGGCCGCGGCGCTGGCGCTGCGCGACGCCGAGGTGGAGATCGTGCTCTGCGACGCCGCCCTGCCGGCGTGCCTCAGGGCCGAATACGCCGACCTGCCCGACGACACGATCCTGACCGAACGGCGGCTGCCCCAGACCTTCTGCCCCACCTGCATGAGCCGGGGCCGGTCGATGTTCGAGCCGCTGGGCCTGAAGGTCCGATACCTGTCGGAGCTGATCACCGACGAGGACCGCGCCGAGGCGCTCAGGATCGCCGGGACCCTCCCGGCCGGCGAGATCCACGGCTGGCTGATGGATGGCCTCAAGGTGGGCGAGCACGCCTACGCCGGGGCCCTGCGCTATTACACGCGCGGCGACCTGGAGGGCGAGGCGCGGGGCGAGGAGGTGCTGAGGCGCTATCTCGAAGCCTCGATCCTCAGCGTGAAGGCCTATCGCCGGCTGCTTGCAGGGCGACGCTACGACGTCGCCCTGTTCCATCATGGCCTCTATGTGCCCCAAGGACCGGTCGGCGAGGTGTGCCGCGAGACGGGTGTGCGCGTGGTCAACTGGGTCGTGGCCTATCGCTCCAACAGCTTCATCCTCAGCGAGGGCGACACCTATCACCACACCCTGATGACCGAGCCGGTCTCCGACTGGCGGGACATGGCCTGGGGCGAGCGCCAGAAGGCCGAGATCACAGCCTATCTGAAGAGCCGGTGGCGCGGCGAGCGGGACTGGATCGGCTTCCACGAGAAGCCCGATGAGGACGCCGCGGCCCTGGCCGCCTCGCTGGGCCTGGACCTCTCCAAGCCCGTGATCGGCATGCTGTCGAACGTGGTCTGGGACGCCCAGCTGCACTATCCGGCCAACGCCTTCCCCAGCCTGATCGACTGGGCCGCCAGGACCATCGACTATTTCAGGCGCCGGCCGGATCTGCAGCTCCTGCTGCGCATCCACCCCGCCGAGGTGCGCGGCACCTCTCGTTCGAGGCAGCCGCTACTGGCCGAGATCGAGAAGCGCTTCCCCGACCTGCCGCGCAACGTCTTCATCATCCCGCCCGAGAGCCCGGTCTCGACCTATGCGGCCATGGAGCTCTGCGACAGCGTCCTGATCTATGGCACCAAGACGGGCGTGGAGCTGACCGCCGTTGGGATCCCGGTGGTGGTGGCCGGCGAAGCCTGGATCAAGAACAAGGGCCTGACGCTCGACGCCTCCACGCCCGAGGACTACTTCCGCATCCTCGACAGTCTGCCGCTGAAGCATCGCCTCGACCCGGACGTGGTCGAAGCGGCCCAGAAATACGCCTACCACTTCTTCTTCCGGCGGATGATGCCGCTGCCGTTCCTGGAGAAGGTGAGCTCCAACCTGTTCTTCACGCCCAACATCGCCTCGGCCGACGATCTCGCGGAGGGCAGGAGCCAGGCGCTGGACCTGATGTGCGACGCCGTCCTGGACGGGCGGCCGTTCATCTATCCCGCCGAGCGGCTTGGCGTGCACGACCTGCCCGGCGGGGCGGGACGGCGATGACGAACCTGGCCAAGGAGATCCTGGATCGCGCCGAGGCGGCGCGCGTCGACAAGCAGCTCGCCCTGGCGGCGAAGCTCTATCAATCCGCTCTGACCTGCCCGAAGGGATTCCTCAACCGCAAGGAACGTCGAGGCGGATACGTCATGGCGGCCAAGTGCGGCTCGCGGCTGGGCGACTGGGAGGGCGTGGAGGCGACCGCCCGCAACGGCCTCGGCGAGTTTGCCAAGCATCCGGTCCTGCTCCAGGCGCTGGGCGAGGCGCTGATCCATCTGGACCGTCTGGACGAAGCCGAGACGGCGCTCAATCGTGCGCTCGAGCTCAATCCGGAGCAGGACGGCGCCCGCGCGCTCCTGGCGATGATGCGCTCCAGTGGGGCCCTGGAGCGCAAGCTGCAGCCGCTTCGCACATTCCCGAGCCGGATCTCGGCCCTCGAAAAGCCCCAGGCCGCCATCGCACGCTACCTGCTGCGCGACAGACCCAGGACGCGCTTCATCCGGCCGGACACCCCCTTCCTGACCCTGGGCTCCTGTTTCGCGCAGAACCTCGCCCGCCGCCTGAAGGCGGCGGGTTTCTCTGCCTACAACGAGGACATCGGCGAGGAGGTGAACAGCACCTACGCCAATCGCTATCTGCTCGAGTGGGTCGAGAACGGCGTGGTGGACGCTAACACCCAGGCGATGGACCAGGCCTATGGCCCGGCGAGCCGCGAGCGCCTCCGCCGAGCCTTCGGCTCCTCCCCCGTCGTCGTCATGACGCTCGGGGTCGCGGCCTGCTTCTTCGACCACGCCGGCGGTTTCGTCTTCATGCCCCAGCATGCCCACACCACGGCCGCCGCCCTGGCCGGTTTCGTCATGCGCACGACGACCGTCGCCGAGAATGTCGAGAACATCGGGCGGATCATCGACTCCGTGCGGCGCCTCGCGGGACCCGAGGCGAGGATCGTCCTCACCGTCTCGCCGGTGCCCATGTCGGGAACGACTGAGTTCGATTCGGCCGTCACGGCGGACTGCATCTCCAAGTCGACCCTGCGCGTGGCTTGCCACGAGGTGATCTCGGCCCAGACCGGCGACAGCGTGATCTACTGGCCGAGCTTCGAGATCGTGCGGTGGCTGGGTCCGCACTTCGGGCCGGAGGTCAGGCGGGTCTATGGCGCCGACGACGGCAATCCACGACACGTCTCCGAATGGTGGGTGGACCTGATCCTGAAGCAGTTCCTCGAGTTCCACGCCGAGGAGCCGGCGTGAGCGCTTCGCCCCCGGTGACGGTGCTGCTGAACGCCCTGATCAATCCGGCCAACGCCGGGGGCAGCGAATCCTCGGCCTTGTCGATCCTCATCAGTTTCCGCGATGCCGGCCCGCCCGACATCGACATGCTGGTGACCGCCCTGCCGCCCTACGCCCGTCGGATGGCCGAAATCCGCGGAGACCCCCATAAGGTGATCACCTGGCCCTGGCCGGAGTTCACGCCCGTCAGCTCCGAGCCTACCAAGGGCTGGGCGAGGCGGCTGCGCAGGCGGCTGGGCGACGGCCCCCTCGGGCGGATGTTCGACGACCTTTCCCGCGCCGAGAACGAGCGGACCTTCCTGAGAGGGATGCCCGGGCAGGCAGAGGTGGACTCCTTGCTGGACCGTCACGGCGTCGATGTCGTGCACTTCACCTATCCGGTGAAATGGCCCACGCGCCGGCCCTTCATCTTCGAGCCGCACGACATCCAGCAGCATCATTTCCCGGAGTTCTTTCCGCCCGACGTGCTGGCATGGCGAAGGAAGACCTACGGCGAGGGCATCCGCCGCGCCGCCTTCGTGGTCTGCGGAACCTGGTGGACCAAGCAGGACATCATGCGCTGGTACGGGGTGGGCCCCGACAAGGTGGCGGTGATCCCCCGCAGCTCCGCCATGGGACGGGCCGAGGTATCCAAGGCCGAGGAATTCCGGCTCGCCGCCGAGGCGGGGCTCGACGGGCCGTTCATGTTCTACCCGGCCATGACCTTCCCCCATAAGAACCACCTGCGCCTGTTCCAGGCCATGGCGAGGCTCAGGGACGAGCAGGGCCTTAAGCTTCACCTCATCTGCACCGGTCGGGCCTATGCGCCCTTCCATCGCGAGCTCGAGGCGGGGGTGAAGCGCCTCGGACTGCAGGACCAGGTGCGGTTCTTCGGCGTGGTCTCCGACGAGCTCCTGGCGGTCTGCTATCGGCGGGCGCGGTTCG
>CAZTMF010000366.1:0-3955 GCA_964614675.1 uncultured Caulobacteraceae bacterium
GCGCCGCCGGTGAGGACATCGTCCCCCGCGCCGCCGGAGATTTGATCGGGGCCGGTTCCTCCGACCAGGACGTTAGCGCCGTCTGTGCCCGTGATTGTCTGACCGCCGCTGGCGACGTCGACAGTCCGGTCGTCGAACTTCAGGGTCTCGACGTTCGTCAGCGTGTCGGTCCCGTCAGGACCGGTGACCGTCGTCGTCCCGCCGCTCGTGGTGACGGTGTAGGCCGCAAAGCTTCCTGCGAAGACCGCGGTGTCGTTCCCGGGCCCGCCATCGAGCAGATCATTGCCGGCCGCCCCGGTAAGAACGTCATCGCCGCCGCCGCCTGAGATGTGGTCAGGGCCGGCCCCGCCGACGATGACATCCGCGCCGTCCGTACCGACGACCGTCTGGCCGCCGCTGGCCAGGTCGACCGTCCGATCATCGAACTTCAGGGTCTCGATGTTCGTCAGCGTATCGGTCCCGTCGGGTCCGGTGACGGTCGTCGTTCCGCCGTTCGTGGTGATGGCGTAGGCGGCGTAGGTCCCGACGAACACGGCAGTGTCGGCGCCGTCGCCACCGTCGAGGGTGTCGTCCCCGGCGCCACCGGTGAGGACGTCGTCCCCGGCGCCGCCGGAGATGTGGTCCGGCCCCGCGCCGCCGACGATCACGTCGGCGCCACCCGTCCCTGTGAGGGTCTGACCGCCGCTGGCGAGGTCGATCGACCGGTCGTCTAACTTCAGGGTCTCGACGTTCGTCAGCGTGTCGGTCCCGTCCGGACCGGTGACGGTCGTCGTCCCGCCGCTCGTGGAGATGGTGTAGGCCGCGAACCTCCCGGCGAAGACCGCGGTGTCCGTCCCATCCCCGCCGTCGAGCACATCGTTCCCAGCCGCCCCGGTCAGAACGTCATCGCCGCCACCACCGGAGATGTGATCGGGCCCGGCCCCTCCCAACAGGACATCCGGGCCGCCCGTGCCGACGACAGTCTGGCCACCAGTGGCGAGATCGACCGTCCGATCGTCGAATTTCAGGGCCTCGATGTTCGCGAGCGTATCGGTCCCGTCCGGGCCGGTGACGGTCGTCGTTCCGCCGCTCGTGGCGACGGTGTAGGCCGCAAAGCCTCCAGCGAAGATCGCGGTGTCCGTCCCATCCCCGCCGTCGAGCACATCGTTCCCAGCCGCCCCGGTCAGAACGTCATCGCCGCCGCCGCCTGAGATGTGGTCAGGCCCGGCCCCGCCGACGATGACGTCGGCGCCGCCCGTTCCGACGACCGTCTGGCCACCAGTGGCGAGATCGACGGTCCGGTCATCGAACTTCAGGGTCTCGATACCGGTCAGTGTGTCGGTCCCGTCAGGACCGGTGACCGTGGTCGTCCCGCCGCTGGTGGAGACGGTGTAGGCCGCAACGTTTCCTACGAAGACCGCGGTGTCGTTCCCGGCCCCGCCGTCGAGCACATCATTGCCGGCCGCCCCGGCAAGGACGTCATCGCCGCCGCCGCCGGAGATGTGATCGGGCCCGGCCCCTCCCAACAGGACATCCGCGCCGCCCGTGCCGACGACCGTCTGGCCGCCGCTGGCGACATCGACCGTCCGGTCGTCAAACCTCAGGGTCTCGACGTTCGTGAGCGTATCGGTCCCGTCAGGTCCGGTGACGGTCGTCGTCCCCCCGCTCGTGGTGACGGCGTAGGCCGAGGCGCTCCCGGCGAACACGGCGATGTCGGTCCCATCCCCACCGTCGAGGGTGTCGTTCCCGCCGCCGCCGGTGAGGATGTCGTCCCCTGCCCCGCCCTTGAGGACATTGTTCGAGCCGTCGCCGGTGAGGGTGTCGGCGAACCCGGAACCGGTAAGGTTCTGTATGTTGACCAGGGAGTCCTGGCCGGCGCCGCCGGTGGCCTGGGGGCCGGCAATCGCCAGGCTGACCGAGACCCCGCCCGTCGCCGCCGCATAGCTGACCGTGTTGGTCCCGCCTCCCCCGTCCAGGATGTCCGCGCCTGGACCGCTCTGCAGCACGTCGTCTCCCGCCCCTCCCAGGACGACGGCGGCGCCGGTCGCCAGGTCGATGGTCCGATCGGAGAACTGAAGCCGTTCGATGTTGGTGAGGGTGTCGGTTCCGTCGGGACCGGTGACCCGGGTCGTCCCGCTGGTGGTCGAGATCGTATAGGCGGAGAAATTCCCCGAGAACGCGGCGGTGTCGGTCCCATCCCCGCCGTCGAGGGTGTCGTTCCCCGCGCCGCCGGTGAGGACGTCGTTCCCCGCGCCACCCTGGATCGCGTTGGCCGCGGAGGAACCCGTCAGCGCGTCTGCGTAGCCCGAACCCGTGAGGTTCTCGAAGTTCTTGATCGTGTCGGAGCCGGACCCGCCCGTCGCCTGGGCGGTGGCGACCGCAAGGCTGACGGTCACCCCCGCGGTCGCGTGAGCGTAGGAGACGGTGTCGGTCCCGGCCGCGCCGTCCAGGACGTTGTCGCCGGCATTCCCCTCGATCAGGTCGTTCAGGGCCGACCCCGTGACATTCTCGAAGTTCAGCAGGGTGTCGGTTCCGGCGCCGCCGGTCGCCTGCGGACCCTGCACCGCGAGGCTCACGCTCACGCCTCCGGTGGCGCGGCCGTAAGTGACCGTGTCCGTTCCGGCGCCGCCATCGAGCACATTGTCTCCGGCGGACCCCTCGAGCACGTCGTTGAAGCCCGAGCCGGTGAGGTTGGCGAAGTTCAGGAGCGTGTCGGTTCCGGCTCCGCCCGTGCTTTGCGCGCTCGACAGCGACAGGCTGACCGTCACTCCGGCCGTGGCGTGGGCGTAGGTGACCGTATCGGTCCCGCCGCCGCCATTGAGCACGTTGTTGCCCGAGCTGCCCTCGAGCACGTCGTTGAAGGCCGAGCCGGTCAGGTTCTCGGTGTTCTTGATCGTGTCCGAGCCGGCGCCGCCCGTGGCCTGGGCGGTGGTGACCGCAAGGCTGACGGTCACGCCCGCGGTCGCGTGAGCGTAGGTGACCGTGTCGGTCCCGGCGCCCCCGTCTATGGTGTTGTCGCCGGCGTTGCCCTCCAGAACGTCGTTGAATCCCGAGCCGGTCAGGTTCTCGAAATTCAGCAGGGTGTCCGTGCCCGCCCCGACCGTGTTCTGCGGGCCGGACAGCGACAGGCTCACGGTGACTCCGGAAGCGGCATGGGCGTAGGTGACCGCGTCGGCCGTCCCCGCCAGCCCATCCAGCACGTTGTTGCCGGAGTCGCCCTCGAGGACGTCGCTGTAGTTCGAGCCCGTGAGGTTCTCGATCCCGCTGAGCGTGTCGGTTCCCGAGCCCAGCGTCGCCTGGGGCGCCGTGGTTCCCAGATAGACCTTCACCTGGGACGGCGCGTCGATGTAGCTGAGCGTGTCTATCCCATCGCCGCCGCTGACGACGTCGTCGCCCGGCCCACCATACAGGGTGTCGGCGCCCGCGCCGCCCGTCAGTGTGTCGTTCCCGGCGCCGCCCCAGAGCACGTCGTCGCCGGCGCCTCCGTCCAGGTTGTTGTCCAAGGCATTGCCTGCCAGCACGTCGTTGCCGGCCGCCCCGGCGGCGGTGACGCCGTTGTTGACGAGCATGATGTTGTCGTCGCCGGCGCCGCCGGTGAACGGAGTCGCCGATCCGACGACGTTGACCGCCAGTTGGCCCAGGCTATCTCCATCGGAGCCGAGATAGGACACCGTGGCGGTCCCCTGGTCGGCGCCGCTCAGGCCGAAGTTCGCCGAGGTGGTGATCCCCAGGTTGTCCGCCCGGCCCACCGCCATGGAAAGCGGATCGAAGAATTCGGTCGTCGGGCCCACGCTGGTCGACAGGAGTCGCGAGAGCACGGCCGAGTTGTAATAGAGGTCCTGGTCGAGGGACGGGTTTGCGGCCTTGAGGTAGGCGGCCGTCGCGTTGATCAGCGGATCATCGAAATACTTCTGCGCTTCGGTGAACAGCGTCAGATAGTCCTTGTCCGTGCTTGCGACGTCCGAACTGGTGTACG
>CAZTMF010000367.1:0-3945 GCA_964614675.1 uncultured Caulobacteraceae bacterium
GCAACCCCACAAGGCATCGTCAAGAGCGATGATTTACGCGGGGCTGACAGCTGTAAACTCATGCTGCAATGCACAAATTTGATCCTAAAGACAGGCGCAAAGTTTTTCGCGCCTTACACGAATTCTATGTTGCACTGCACACAGACTAGAGGAGTTCAGGCAATTGGCCGATCTGGCCGAGCGCTAATGGGGTTAATGGCTGGCCATTACCAGCATTCGCCCTGCATCGGCTCGGGCGCCGGCGCCGCCTGGACCGGAAAACGGATGGTGCCTGGGGGCGGATTCGAACCACCGACACGCGGATTTTCAATCCGCTGCTCTACCAACTGAGCTACCCAGGCCCATTCGCCGGACCGCGCGCTGGATGGCTCTCCGGCGCGGGTCGCCGTCTATAAGAAACCGCTCCGACCCTGTCCAGCGGCGGACACGCGGATCAGTCCTCTTCGCCGTCCGCCTGCGACGGTCCGCCGTCCTCCTCCGCCTCGGCCGGAATGGCGTAGGCGCCGGAGAACCATCGCTGCAGGTCGATATCGGCGCAGCGCTTGGAGCAGAAGGGCGAATACTTGTCCGTCGAGGGCTGACGGCAGATCGGGCAGGGCTTTCGGCTCATCGGATTCGAATATCGGTCTTCAATCGATCCCATCCAAGCGTCGCCTGCACGCTGAAACGCGGCCCGAGGGCGCGGACCAGCGGCTCGAGCTCTGAGGCCGTCTCGGGCGAGCAGGCGGCCACGAGCTGCGCGCCGGGATCGGCTCTACCCTGCCGTTCCAGCGCGCGGACCAGGCGCTGGGCGACGCTCCGCGCGGAGAGGCGGCCGTCGCCGGCGCAGAGCGCCTCGGCGAGGGGCTGCTCGCGGTGAGGCTTGGCCAGGACCATCAGGCCCAGGCGATTGACCGGCAGCACCGAGACCCCTGGCCCGTCAGGGGCGAAGGCTTCGCGCGCCGCCGCCTGGAGCGCCTCGCGGTCGCGGGGAAAGCCGACCAGGTCGATGGCGATCGTACCGCCCAGCGCCTTCAACCGCAGCAGCCGCGCGGTCTCCGCCAGGGCGTCCAGGTTGGCGCGCATCACCGCGGCGGCCGAGGGTCTGACCGTCCCGGCCCAGTCGACGTCGACGGCCGCCAGGGCGCGGGTCGGTTCGATATGGAGCACGAGCCCGCCGGGAAGCTCGTGGGTGCTCGCGAGCGCCGCCGCCTCGGCCTCGTCCGCCGCCTCGCGAGCCGCCTCGCCCCGCACGATTTCGGCTTCCGGCGCCGCGACCGTCAGCCGTTCTTGTAGCGAAGGTGCGTCGGAGAGTCGCTGGGGCGGACCGGCGGAAGGCCCGATCAGTCGCGCGACCGCGGACTTGCCGGCCCGGATTTCGGCGACGATCTCCACCTCGACCGCCGCGCCGCGGTGGGGAGGGTCGGCCTTGGACAGCTGAAGGACGGCCCCCCGCCCTCCCGCGAGGGCGAGATGCGCCAGGCGCAGGCCCGGCGAGACCTCTTCCACGCGCGCGCGGTGACGCTCGCCGAGCCGGGGCCCGGTCGCCACGCCCTCCCGCTCGACCCACAGTCGCTCGGGGCGGCCGTCCAGCTCCACCACGCCCCTCGCCTCGCCGGGACTCTCGTCGAGGAAGAGCCGCCGCCCGCTCATCCGGCTTCGCTCCTTGAGGAGCTGCGGAGGATCAAGCCCAGCCCACCCAAGCCTTGGCGAAGGAGGGTCATGGGCCCCGGAATCCCAGGCCCTCGAGCAGCATCCGCGTCTCGTAGAGCGGCAGGCCGATGACGGCGCTGTAGGAGCCGTGGACGTCGATGACGAAGCCCCCGGCGCGGCCCTGGATCGCATAGGCCCCGGCCTTGCCGCGCCATTCCCCCGAGGCGACGTAGGCGTCGATCTCCTGGTCGGTCAGGCGCTTGAAGCGCACACGCGCCTCGCCCAGCCGCATGGCCCGCCGTCCGGAGGGCGCGATCACCGCGACGCCGGTGAAGACGCGGTGCGCCCGGCCGGAGAGCAGGCCCAGCCAGGCCCGGGCTTCCGCCTCGTCTTCGGCCTTGCCCAGCAGCCGCCGGCCGAGCGCCACCACCGTGTCGGCGGCCAGCACGAAGGCGTCGGGCGCCTGGGCGGCGACCGCGGCGGCCTTGCTCTCGGCCAGCCGCAGCGCCAGGCGGCGCGGGGTCTCCTTGGGGCGCGGGGTCTCGTCGAGATCGGCCGGCAAGGTGCGGCCGGGCTCGATCCCGACCTGACGCAGCAGATCCAGGCGGCGCGGACTGGCGCTCGCGAGGACCAATGTCTGGGTTGGGGACGGGGTCCGGGTCACTGGAGGTCCCCGAACCGAGGAGCGCCGGAACGCCCGTCGCCTATTTGAATCGGTAGGTGATGCGGCCCTTGCCGAGGTCGTAGGGCGTCATCTCGACCAGGACCTTGTCGCCCGCGTACACGCGGATGCGGTTCTTGCGCATCTTGCCCGCTGTGTGGGCGATGATCTCGTGTTCCTGATTGTCGAGCTTCACCCGGAAGGTCGCATTGGGAAGCAGCTCGCTGACCGTCCCTGGGAACTCGAGCAGCTCTTCTTTGGCCATCTCGCCTCACAGCGATGCCATCGCAGACAGATGGACGAAGGCGAGGCCAATCGCCGCGTCCATAGACCTCTGAAAGGTCACGCATCCTGGGTTGCAATGTCGATGCCGCTCCCCTGCCCGCGCGCGCCGCCATGCTCTAGCCGCGCCAGTGCAGGGCGCAGATCAGGGTGAACAGGCGCCGCGAGGTCGCCACGTCGGTCTTCACCTTGCCTTCGAGCCGGTCGCGCAGCATCTCCGCACCGTCGTTGTGGAGACCCCGCCGCCCCATGTCGATGGACTCGATCTGGGTCGGGCTCGCGTTGCGCAGGGCGTCGTTGTAGCTGCGGCAGATCTCCATGTAGTCGCGCACGGTCCTGCGGAACGGCGTCAGGGACAGCAGGTGCCGGGCGTCGACGCCGGGCCCCTTGATCTCGAGGTCCAGCCGGTTCTCCACCAGGCCGATCCGCAGCTTATAGGGACCGCCCTGGCCGCCCTCGGGCTCGAAATAGTTGTCCTTGAGTAGATCGGAGATGGCGACATTCCGCTCATGCTCCTGCTCTGGGCTCGCCGGCGCCAGCGAGACCTCGTCGATGACGACCTCGCCCAGGCTTTGACGCGCGCCGCCGTCAGCCACGACCGAGCCTTATCGCCGTCGAGCGGGCGTGTGCGGGCAAGCCCTCGGCCTCGGCCAGCGTCACGGTCGCCGGACCCAGCGCCGCGAAGGCCTCCGGGCTGCACTCGACGAGGGAGGTGCGCTTCAGGAAATCGTAGATCGACAGGCCCGACGAGAACCGGGCCGCCCGGCTGGTGGGCAGCACGTGGTTGGAGCCGGCCACATAGTCGCCGATGGCCTCGGGCGTGTAGCGGCCGAGGAAGATCGCGCCCGCATGGCGGATCGCATCGGCCATGGCGCGAGGGTCCTCGATCGCGAGCTCCACGTGCTCGGGGGCGATCAGATCGACGAGCCCCGGCGCCCTGGCCATGGGGGCCAGCACCAGCGCGCCGTGCCGGCTCCAGGAGGCGGACGCGGCCTCGGCCGTGGCCAGCTGCTGCAGCTCGATGTCCACCGACCGCGCCACAGCCTCGGCGAAGGCGGCGTCGTCGGTGATCAGGATCGACTGGGCGTCCGGGTCGTGCTCGGCCTGGGAGAGCAGGTCCGCCGCGATCCAGGCCGGGTCGTTGGCCGCATCCGCCACCACCACGATCTCCGAGGGACCCGCCAGGGCGTCGATGCCGACCACGCCATAGACCTGGCGCTTGGCGGCCGAGACATAGGCGTTGCCCGGACCCACGATCTTGTCGACCGGCCGGATCGGCCCGGCGCCATAGGCCAGGGCGGCGACGGCCTGGGCCCCGCCGACCCGCCAGATCTCGCTCACCCCGGCGATCTTGGCGGCCGCCAGCACCG
>CAZTMF010000368.1:0-3944 GCA_964614675.1 uncultured Caulobacteraceae bacterium
TGGTCGGCCTGGGGCAGCTGGCGCGCCAGGGCGAACATCATGGCGATGGCGTGCTCGGCGGTGGTGATCGAGTTGCCGAAGGGGGTGTTCATCACCACCACCCCGGCCTGGGTGGCGGCGGGGACATCGACATTGTCGACGCCGATGCCGGCCCGGCCGACGACCTTCAGCTTCTTGGCGGCGGCGAGGACGTCCTTGTCGACCTTGGTGGCCGAGCGGATGGCCAGGCCATCGTAGTCGCCGATGATCTTGAGCAGTTCGTCCTTGGAGAGGCCGGTCTTGGTGTCCGCCTCGACGCCGCGCTCCTTGAAGATCTGGACGGCGGCGGGGGAGAGTTTGTCTGCGATGAGGACGCGGGGCATGGGGGTTCTCTTGATGTCTGGGGTGCAGCCCCTTCGTCGCCCTTCGGGCGCCACTGCCCCAGAGGGGGAAGATCCACCGCAGCGGATGCTCCCCCACTGCGGGAGCTGGCGGCCCGCAGGGCCGACTGAGGGGGCTAGGGCGCGGCTAGGCCGCTTCCTGAAGCTCGGCGATGGTTTCGGCGAAGGCCCAGTCGAGCCAGGGCAGAAGGGCCTCGATGTCCGAGGTCTCCACCGTGGCGCCGCACCAGATGCGCAGGCCGGCCGGAGCGTCGCGATAGGCGTTGAAGTCGAGCGCGACGCCTTCCTTCTCCAGCTTCTTGCAGAGCCGCCCGGCGAAGTCCTTCTGGTCCTCGGGCGACAGGCGCGCCACCCTCGGGTCGACGAACTTCAGGCAGACGCTGGTGTTCGAACGCGTCCGGGGATCCTCGGCCAGGAAATCGATCCAGGGCGTGGCCGCCACCCAGCGCGCAAGCGCGCCGGCATTGGCGTCGCAGCGGGCCTTCAGCGCCTTCAGACCGCCGATGGAGGCGCCCCATTTCAGGGTGTCCAGGTAGTCTTCCACGCACAGCATCGAGGGGGTGTTGATGGTGGCGCCCTCGAACAGGGCCTTGTCCACCTTGCCGCCCTTGGTCATGCGGAACAGCTTGGGCAGGCCCCAGGCCGGCTTGTAGCTCTCCAGCCGGGCCACCGCCCGAGGCGACAGGATCAGCATGCCGTGGGCCGCCTCGCCGCCCATCACCTTCTGCCAGGAGAAGGTGACCACATCGAGCTTGTCCCACTCGAGGTCCTGGGCGAAGGCCGCCGAGGTGGCGTCGCAGATCACGATGCCTTCGCGGTCCTTGGCGATGAAGTCGGCGTTCGGGACGCGGACACCGGAAGTGGTGCCGTTCCAGGCGAACACCAGGTCGGCGTCAGGACGGACCTTGGAGAGGTCGGGCAGCTGGCCGAACGGGGCGGTCAGGGCCTCTGCATCCGGCAGCTTCAGCTGCTCGACCACGTCCTTGACCCAGTCCTTGGAGAAGCTTTCCCAGGCCGCGACCTGCACGGGGCGAGCGCCCAGCATCGACCACATGGCCATCTCGACGGCCCCGGTGTCGGAGGCCGGCACGATGCCGATCAGGAAGTCTTCCGGGACCTCGAGCACCTCGCGCGTGCGGTCGATCGCCAGCTTCAGACGCGATTTCACATCGCCGGCGCGGTGGCTGCGGCCGACTTTGGCGTCTTGGAGGTTTTCGAGGGACCAGCCGGGGCGCTTGGCGCAGGGGCCGGACGAAAAATAGGGTGTCGCCGGCCGAAGGGCCGGCTTCTGGGTCGTGCTCATGATGTCTCCCATCCTTGCAGATGGACTGCGCCCCGTTGGGAGGGCGTGGCCCGGGGCTGGAGATACACGAATTCCCGGCCTTGACGAGGAAATCTTTATGGCCATCTGGCGCCATAGGGCCGCAGTGTACCCTCGTGGCCGGCGCCGGAGGTTGGACAAGTCCGCGATGAAGCGATGTCTCATGGTCATCGCCATGGCCGCAGTCGCGGCTTCGGCCCAGGCCGCGCCGCCGGCATGGGCCACTCTGCAGGCGCGCGAGGCCCGCGTGGCCGTCCACATCGACCAGGCCGAGAAGGATGGCCGCCTCGCCGAGGCCGAGGCGGCGCGGCTGCGGAGCCAGCTGCACCGGGTCGAATCGCTCAGGCTCTACTATCGCAAGAGCCACGGCATGTCGGCCTGGGAACGGCGCGACCTGGAACGTCGGCTGAAGGCCATCGACACCCGCCTCGGCAAGGCGAAAGCTAGAGCCTGAGGCGCCCCTCCAGGACGGTGACCGCCCGCCCGTAGAGGTCGACCCGCTCGCCACGATGCTCGGCCGTGATGTCGCCGCCGCGGCCCGGATAGGCCTGGTGGAAGTTCAGGCGGCTGCGGCCCAGCTTCTTCGCGAACAACGGTGACAGCAGGCAGTGGGCCGCGCCGGTGGCCGGGTCCTCCGGGATGCCGGACCCCGGCGCGAAGAAGCGGCTCACCACCTCGTACGGCCTTCCCGGATCGGCCGGGGCGGTGACGATCACATTGCCCCGTTCGACGGCCGAGCTCGCGATGTCCTTGATCCTGGCGATGTCGGGCTGGAGCTCGCGGACAGTCGTCTCGTCGGCCACGACCGCACAGAGCACGGACTCGGCCCAGACCTCCACGGGCTCGGCGCCCAGCGCTTCGGCCAGGCCCTCGGGCGGGGCGACCCGCTCGGCGATCCGCGCCGGGAAGTCCATGCGATAGGCCTCATCGGCGCGCGAGACGATCAGCGGACCGGACTGGGTGTCAAAGGTGATCTGGCCCACGGCGAGGCCGAGTTCGGCCAGCAGCACATGGCTCGACGCCAGGGTCGCGTGGCCGCAGAGGGGCACTTCGGTCGTGGGCGTGAACCAGCGCAGGCCGAAGCGCGCGGGGTCCGCGCTCTTCAACAGGAAGGCGGTCTCGGCCTGGTTGTTCTCCATCGCCAGGGCCTGCATCCAGCCGGCCTCGGGCCATGCGGCGAAGGGCTCGACCACGCAGGCCGGATTGCCCTTGAAGGGGCCGGAGGCGAAGGCGTCGACGGTCCACTGGCGCATGGGAGGATCTCCCCGATGAGGGCCGGCACGCCTATCCCATGGCGCCGCCTGGCCCAAGGCAGGTTTTCTGCGCGGGCGCTTAGCGCGGCTGCAGACCGAATGCCTCGGCGAGCAGCTCATAGGAGCGCACCCGGTGCGCATGGTCGTGGGTGATGGTGATCGCCATGATCTCGTCGAGTCCCAGCGCCTCGGCCATGGCCTCCAGCCCGGCCTTCACCTTGGCCGGCGAGCCGATGAAGACGCGCGGCCATTCCCCCTCCGGGAAGCCGCCGGGCGCGGGCCCCCCGGCCAGCTCGGCGATCGCCTCTTCCGGAGTCGGCAAGGGGGCCCGGATGCCCAGCCGGATGCGGCGGCCCATGGCGCGATAGACCGATCCGATGTGCTCGGCCTCGGCGTCGCTCTCGGCGCAGACCACCCCCACCGCCGCGACGGCGCGAGGCGCGGGCTGGTGCGGCGACGGCTCGAACTGGGCCCGGTAGCGCTCGATGCAGAGCCGCGTGCCCGCCGGATTGATGAAATGGGCGAAGGCGTAGGGCAGGGAAATCCGCCCCGCGGCCATGGCGCTCCAGGTGCTCGAACCCAGCAGCCAGACCTCCGGCTCGCCCGGGGAGTCCGGCGTCACGTGGATGCGGGCGAACGGATGGTCTTCGGGAAAGTCGTGGCGCAGGAAGGCCAGCAGCTCGACCAACTGGTTGGGAAAGTCGTCGACGTCGAACTGGGCCTGGTCCCGGGTGCGCCTAAGGGCGAAGGCCTCCAGCGCCTCCCCGCCCGGCGCCCGGCCAAGGCCGAGGTCGATCCGGCCCGGGAACAGGGCGTGCAGCAGGCGGAAGGTCTCGGCGACCTTCAGCGGCGAATAGTTCGGCAACAGCACCGCGCCCGAGCCGACGCGGATGGTCCTGGTGGCCTCGGCGACGAGGCCGATCATCACCTCCGGGACCGAGGTGGCGATCACCTCCATGCCGTGGTGCTCGGCGATCCAGTAGCGCTCGT
>CAZTMF010000369.1:0-3936 GCA_964614675.1 uncultured Caulobacteraceae bacterium
AAAAGCGGCTCTACATCAAGACCTACGGCTGTCAGATGAACGTCTATGACAGCGAGCGCATGGCCGATGTCCTGCGCCCGCTGGGCTATGGCCTGACCGACGCGCCCGAGGGCGCGGACCTGGTGGTGCTCAACACCTGCCACATCCGCGAGAAGGCCGCCGAGAAGGTCTATTCCGAGCTGGGGCGCATCCGTCAGATCAAGGAGATCCGCGCCGAGGCCGGCCAGGCCACCCAGGTCGCGGTCGCCGGTTGCGTCGCCCAGGCCGAGGGCGAGGAGATCATGCGCCGGGCGCCGGTCGTCGACCTGGTGATCGGGCCTCAATCCTACCACCGCCTGCCTGAGCTGATCGCGCGGACCTCGCGCCAGCTGGGCGAGCGGCTGGCCGCCGACTTCGATCCCGAGGACAAGTTCGACCGCCTGCCGGAGGAGCGGACCGTGGAGGGCTATTCGGCCTTCCTCACCGTGCAGGAAGGCTGCGACAAGTTCTGCACCTTCTGCGTGGTGCCCTACACCCGCGGCGCCGAGTTCTCGCGGCCGGCGGAGGCCATCGAGGCGGAGGCCCGGCGCCTGGCCGACCAGGGCGTCCGCGAGGTCACCCTGCTGGGTCAGAACGTCAACGCCTACACAGGTGGGTTGGCGGCCCTGGTCCGACGGCTGGCGAAGGTCCCGGGCCTGGACCGCATCCGCTACACCACCAGCCACCCGCGCGACATGGACGAGGACCTCATCGCCGCCCATGGCGAGGTCGAGGCCCTGATGCCCTATCTGCACCTGCCGGTGCAGGCCGGCTCGGACAGGATCCTGAAGGCCATGAACCGCGGCCACTCGGCCGAGCACTACCTGCGCCTGGTGGAGAGGATCCGCGCCGCCCGGCCCGACATCGCCCTCTCCGGCGACTTCATCGTGGGCTTCCCCGGCGAGACCGACGCCGACTTCGAGGCGACGCTCGAGGTTGTGCGCGAGGCCCGCTACGCCTCGGCCTTCTCGTTCAAATATTCCCGGCGCCCGGGCACGCCGGCGGCGTCCATGCCGGGCCAGGTTCCCGAAGAGGTGAAATCCGAACGCCTCCACCGGCTGCAGGCGCTGCTGGGCGAGCATCAGCAGGCCTTCAACAGCGCCATGGCCGGGCGCACCGTGCCGGTGCTGTTCGAACGGCCTGGCCGTCACGCCGGCCAGATTATCGGCCGCAGCCCCTATCTGCAGGCTGTCCACGCCGAGGCGCCGCAACGGCTGATCGGCCAGATCGTTGCGGTCAGGATCGCATCGGCAGGCTCCAACAGCCTGGCCGGCGCCGTGGAGCTGGAGGCCGCTTGAGCATTCCGAAAGGCGAGGAGTTCCTGCCCCTCTCCGAATCCGCCGCGCGGGCGGTGGCCGGTCCCCAGAGCCGTCACGCGGCTCTCCTGGAAGACGCCTTCCATGTGCTGGTCGAGACCCCCGGCGGAGGCGTCTCGATCCGCGGCGACGCCAAGGCGCGGGCCGCCGCCAAGCGCGCCGTGCGGGTGCTGGCCGAGCGGGCCGACGCCGGCGCCGAGATCACCGAGGCCGACGTGCGCGTCGCGGTCTCGGCCGCCAGCGCCCACGGCCATGCGCCGGGCGCCTCCATGCTGCCGGTGGGCCGCCGGGGCGCGATCGCCCCGAAGACCCCCGCCCAGGCGCGCTATCTCGACATGCTGTCCGCCCATGAGCTGGTCCTGGCCCTCGGCCCCGCCGGCACCGGCAAGACCTTCCTGGCCGTGGCCTATGGCGCGTCGCTCCTGCTGCGCGGCGAGGTCGACCGACTGATCGTGACCCGCCCGGCGGTCGAGGCCGGCGAGCGGCTGGGCTTCCTGCCCGGCGACCTGACCGAGAAGGTCGATCCCTATATGGCGCCGGTCTGGGAGGCCCTGACCGATCTCCTGGGCCCCGAACAGCTGCGCCGCCGCCGGGACAAGGGCGAGATCGAGGTGGCCCCGATCGCCTTCATGCGCGGCCGCACCCTGAACCACGCCTTCGTCATCATGGACGAGGCCCAGAACGCCTCGCGGCTGCAGACCAAGATGGTGCTGACCCGCCTGGGCGAAGGCGCGCGCATGGCGGTGACCGGCGATCCCAGCCAGGTCGACCTGGTCAATGCGTCGGACTCCGGCCTGCAGCACGCGGTCGGGATCCTGGAAGGCGTGAAGGGCGTGGGCGTCGCCCGCTTCAGCGCCGAGGACGTGGTGCGCCACCCGATCGTGGAGCGGATCGTCAAGGCCTATGACGCCGACGCCGCCCGCAACCCGGCGCGAAACTCGCGGGGCGGCGGCCCCAGATGATCGAGGTCGAGATCGAGAGCCCGGACTGGACGGCGGCTCTCGAGGACGCCGCCGGGCTCGCCGCGCGCGCCGCCGAGGCCGCCCTCTCAGGCGCCGGGCGGGACGGCGACGTCGTGGTCCTGCTGACCGGGGACGCCGAGATCGCCGGGCTGAACCAGCAGTTCCGCGCCAAGCCGGGGCCCACCAACGTCCTGTCCTTCCCGGCGCCCGAGAGCGCCAGGCCGCATCTCGGCGACGTCGCCGTGGCCTATGGCGTCACCGCGCGGGAAGCGGCCGATCAGGGTAAGTCCCTCGCTGATCACCTTCTGCACCTTGTGGCGCACGGCGTGCTGCATCTTGTAGGGTACGATCACGAGGGCGAGTCCGAGGCCGAGACCATGGAGGCGCTGGAGCGCCGCGTACTGGCCGGGCTGGGCGCACCCGATCCCTACGCGCCGAGGGCGGGCGCAGACCATGGCGACTGAAGACTCCAACCCCGACAAGCACCCTCGCCGCAAGGGCATAGGCGACGCTCTGATCCGCCTGGGCGTGAGCCTCGGCGGTGGGCCCAGGCTCGGCCGTCACGACCGGACCGAGGAACCGCCGCAGGAAGGCGCCGTCGACATCGTCGACCAGGCCGAGGCCTTCCAGACCCTGCGCGTTTCCGACGTCATGACTCCTCGGGCCGACATCGCCGCGCTCGAGCTCTCCACGCCGTTCGAGGAGGTGGTGCGCGAGTTCGCCGAGGCCGAGCACTCGCGCATGCCGATCTACCGCGAGACCCTCGACGAGCCGATCGGGGTGGTGAACATCAAGGACATCTTCAAGCTGCTGCAGCCCCGGGACGACCGCCCGCCGCCGCCCGAGCCGGTGCTGAAGCGGCTGCGGCGCGAGATCCTCTATGTACCGCCCTCGATGCGGGCCGCGGACCTGCTGATCAAGATGCAGGCGAGCCGCATCCACATGGCCCTGGTGATCGACGAGTTCGGCGGCACCGACGGGCTGGTCACCATGGAAGACCTGATCGAGGCGGTGGTCGGCGAGATCGACGACGAATACGACGAGGCCGAGGCCCAGATCGTGCTGCGGCCCGGCGGAGTCTACGAGGCCGACGGCCGCACGCCGCTGGAGAATCTGGAGCAGCTGCTAGGGACCGAGCTGGCGCCGCCCGATCTCGAGGAGGAGATCGAGACCGTCGCAGGCCTGGTGACCGCCCTGGCGGGCCGCCTGCCCCAGCGCGGCGAGGTGATCGCCCACCCTGGCGGCTTCGACCTCGAGGTCGTCGACGCGGACCCGCGCCGGGTGAAGAAGGTGCGCGTGCGCCCCGCCCCCGCGCCAGCCGCATCCGGGACGCCGGCGTCGCCCAAGGCGGCCGAAGGGTGATCTTCCGTCCCGGGCCGAAAGCCTCCGCCCTGCTGGCGCTGGCCGCGGGAGGCCTGGCCGCCGTCGCCCAGCCGCCATTCGGCATCCTGCCGGGCCTGCTGGGCTACGCCCTTCTGGCGCACCTGGTCGACGAGGCGCCAACCGGGCGTCCCTTGCGGTCGGCCTTCTGGCGCGGATGGCTCTGCGGCTTCGCCTATTTCTTCATCGGCTGCTGGTGGGTGGACGAGGCCTTCCTGGTGGACGCCCGCCAGATCTGGATGGCGCCCTTCGCCGCCAGC
>CAZTMF010000370.1:0-3916 GCA_964614675.1 uncultured Caulobacteraceae bacterium
TGCACCACGTCTTCGGCGAAGTGAACGGCGCCAAGGGCGCCTGGGGTCATGCTCTGGGGGGCATGGGGGCGATCACCCAGGCCATGGCCAGGGCCTGCGCCGCCCGGGGCGTCCAGATCCGCACCGGGGCGGGCGTGCGCGAGGTGCTCACTGAGAAGGGCCGCGCGGCCGGCGTCGTCACCGAGGGCGGCGAGATCATCCGGGCGCGCACGGTGATCTCCAACCTGCACCCCAAGCTGCTGTTCGACCGCCTCGTCGACCTGGCCCTCTTGGACGCCGATTTCAAGGAGCGCATCGGCCGCTACCGCTCGGGCTCGGCCACCTTCCGCATCAACGTGGCGCTCTCCGAGCTTCCGCGCTTCACCTGCCTGCCCGAGGCGGGCGACCACCTGACCGCCGGAATCATCATCGCCCCCTCGCTCGCCTACATGGACCGGGCCCACATGGACGCCCGCGCCCACGGCTGGTCCAAGGCGCCGATCGTGGAGATGCTGATCCCCTCGACCCTCGACGACAGCCTGGCGCCCGAGGGCCGGCATGTGGCCAGCCTGTTCTGCCAGCACGCGGCCCCGAGCCTGCCGGACGGCCGCTCCTGGGATGACTGCAGGGACGAGGTCGCCGACCTGATGATCGACACGGTCGACGCCTGTGCGCCGGGCTTCAAGGCTTCGGTGCTGGGGCGGCGGGCGCTCTCGCCGCTCGATCTGGAGCGCGAGTTCGGCCTCATCGGGGGCGACATCTTCCACGGTCAGCTGGCGCTCGACCAGCTGTTCTCGGCCCGGCCCGTACTGGGGCACGGGAACTACCGCTCGCCCGTCCCCGGTCTCTATCTCTGCGGGTCCGGAACACACCCCGGCGGCGGCGTCACCGGCGCGCCGGGGCACAACGCGGCCAGAGAAGTTCTCAGGGATCTGGGGCGAACGTTCCGCGCCTAGGCGAACAGCTCCGGCCGCCGCTGCATCAGGCTCAGCGCCATGACCGCCAGCTTCAGGTCGTGCAGCTCGCCGCGCGCGGCGCGGGCGGCCAGTTCGGCGAGGGGCAGTTCCAGGACCTCGACGTCCTCGTGGTCGTCGACGCCGCCGCCCTGGCCGATGCGGTCGGCCGCGGCGTATTCGGCCAGGTACAGCCAGCTGGTCTCGGTGGTCGAGCCGGGGCTGGACCAGAAGCGGCCGAGCGGCGCCAGCGACCTCAGCTTGAGGCCGGTCTCCTCCTCAGCCTCCCGGACGGCCGCCGCCTCGGGCGCCTCGCCGTCATCGATCAGACCGGCGGGCGGCTCGGGGAAACCGGGTTCGCCGCGATAGGTCACCGGCGCGCGGAACTGGCGCACCAGGAGGGCGACCCGGCGATCGGGGTCGTAGGGAAGGACACAGGCGGCGTCGCCATGATCCTCGATGCAGCGTTCGACCTCGGCGCCGTCGTCCAGGCGGAAGCGGACCAGACTGAACGCGCTCCAGCCGCGGTAGATCGGATCGACCTGGACGATCTCGGCCAAGCGGCTCAGGCGGAAGGCCTGGGCTCGGAGGCGTCGAGCTCCGATCCCGGCGCGTGGTCGCCGGTGGTTCCCAGGGAATAGAGCAGGCCGACCAGGACGCCCTTCACCCGCGGCAGGAGCAGCAGCGTGATGACCGCCAGGGGGATCAGGGTCAGGGGCAGCACCAGCCAGATCGGCGCCTTCCAGATCCATTGGAAGAACAGCATGGGCGCGATCACCAGGTGCCCGACCAGGAGGATGGTGAAATAGGCCGGCCCGTCGTCGGCGCGGTACTTGCCGAGGTCCTGGCCGCAGCTGCCGCAGTGGTCGACCACCTTCAGATAGGCGCGATAGAGCGGGCCCTTGCCGCAGTTGGGACAGCGATGGGCTAAGCCGCGCTTCATGGCGGCCAGACGCGACGGGGCGGGCAGGGACATGGAGGTCAAACCGGCGGTGTGGATCGGGGCCTATATGGTCCCTGAGGGCCGCCCGCGCCAGCGTCTTGAGCCGCAGAAACGTCAGCCGCGTCGCCGCACGCGGTCCTTCTCCCCTTGGCGCCGCCGCACTCCTGGCCATAGTGAAGGCTGGTCAGAGAGCTTCCCGGAGACGCCCGTTGCGCCTTTCCATCCTCGTCGCCGTCCTGGCGCTCGGCGCGGCCCAGACCGCGATGGCCCAGACGCCCACCCAGCTGTTCATCAGTCCCATGGGCGAGCCCTTCCGTGCGACCGACGGCCAGCCCTATCCCGTGGCGGCCTGGTTCGCGGGAGCGGACACGAACAAGGACGGGATGGTCACCCGCTCGGAGTTCCGGGCCGACGCCATGCGCTTCTTCAAGACGCTGGACGTGAACAACGACGGCAAGCTCAGCGAGGACGAGATCGTCTATTATGAAAAGCAGGTCGCGCCCGAGATCATAACGGCGACGGTCGACACCTCCGGCGCCCGAGCGGTGGAGGACGCCAACGGCCACAAGCAGCCGATCCAGCTCTTCTCCACCCAGGGTGCGACCTACTACGGACTGATAAACTCCCCCGAGCCGGTGCGCGCCGCCGACAGCGACTTCAATCGCAAGGTTACCCAGGAAGAATGGATGGCTGCGGCGGACCGTCGCTTCAAGTTGCTGACGCCCGAGGACAAGGACGGTTTCAAGCTGTCGGACCTGCCGGCGACGCCCTTCCTGATCCAGTACCGGAAGGGCATACGCTAGGTCGGCGGGACCCCGGCCTAGCGGATGGGCTGCACCGGCGGGGCCGCCAGGCTCTGGGGCACCAGCGTCCCCCGGAAGCCCGGCACATGCGCCCCGGGTTCCGCGCCATTGGGCGTCGGGTCCGAGACGTGGAAACGCACCACCTGGCGCACCCAGCAGCCGTCGACCCTTCGGATCACCGCCAGGTCCATGTCGGCGTCGGGCAATTCGCCGAGCTTCTGCGCCCGCGGCGGCGGCGCATGCTGGGCGGCCTGGTTCGTCTGCGGCAGGGAGCAGGGCTGTGCGGGGGCGCTGGCCACGGCCAGCATCGGGGCAAGGACGAGCGCGAGCATCAGGTCACCTGTTCATCCAGGCCGGATCATACGCCCTGACGGGTGACGGGGGCTAGTCGGCGTCCATCTTCAGGGCTGCGATGAAGGCCTCCTGGGGGATCTCCACCTTGCCGAACTGACGCATGCGCTTCTTGCCTTCCTTCTGCTTGTCCAGAAGCTTGCGCTTGCGCGAGATGTCGCCGCCGTAGCACTTGGCGGTCACGTCCTTCCTGAGCGCCCGCACCGTCTCGCGGGCGATGATCTTGCCGCCGATCGCCGCCTGGATCGGAATCTGGAACAGGTGCGGCGGGATCAGCTCCTTCATCTTCTCGACCATAGAGCGGCCGCGGGTGTCCGCTCGCCCGCGGTGCACCAGCATGGAGAGGGCGTCGACCGGCTCGGCGTTGACCAGGATCTGCATCTTCACCAGGTCGCCGGTGCGATAACCCTCGATCTGGTAGTCGAAGGAGGCGTAGCCCTTGGAGACCGACTTCAGCCGGTCGTAGAAGTCGAACACCACCTCGTTCAGCGGCAGGTCGTAGACCACCATGGCCCGCGAGCCGACGTAGGACAGCTCGCGCTGCTCGCCCCGGCGGTCCTGGCAGAGCTTGATCACCGACCCGAGGTATTCGTCGGGCGTGATGATCGTCGCCTTGATCCAGGGCTCCTCGATGTGGTCGATCCGCACGGGGTCGGGCATGTCGGCCGGATTGTGCAGCTCGAGCACGTCGCCGTTGGTCAGGCTGATGCGGTAGACCACCGAAGGCGCGGTCGCGATCAGGTCCAGGTCGAACTCGCGCGACAGCCGCTCTTGGATGATCTCCAGGTGCAGTAGGCCGAGGAAGCCGCAGCGGAAGCCGAACCCGAGCGCCGCGCTGGTCTCCATCTCGAAGGTGAAGGAGGCGTCGTTCAGGCGCAGCCGGCCCA
>CAZTMF010000371.1:0-3903 GCA_964614675.1 uncultured Caulobacteraceae bacterium
GCCACATCGTGCCGGTGCTGGTGGGCGATCCGGTCCACACCAAGCTGGTGTCGGACATGCTGATCACGGACTTCGGCGTCTATGTGCAGCCGATCAACTACCCGACCGTGCCCAAGGGAACCGAGCGCCTGCGCTTCACCCCGACGCCCCTGCACACCGACGCCATGATGAACGACCTGGTCGCCGCCATGGATTCGCTTTGGACGCGCTGCAACGTCAAGCGCATGGGCGGCGTCGCGGCCTAGGCCGCCGAAGCCCGGCCCCTCGTCAGCAAGATTCGGATCGACGCCAGCCGGGGCATTTGCTGTAGCTCGGCGGCATGACCACCGACGCCTTTCCGACCCACCCGGACCCGGCAATCCCGGCCCTCGGCCGCGCGCATGAGCACGCCCGGGCCTTCCTCGAAGGCCTCGACAATCGTCCCGTCGCCGCGCCCGCGGACGTGGAGGAGCTGCGATCTCGCTTCTTCCGCCCCCTGCCGGACGAGGGGTGCGACCCTCTCCAGGTCATCGACGAGCTCGTCGCCGCTGCAGACCGCGGGCTGCACGCCAGCGCCGGCGGGCGTTTCCATGGCTGGGTGATCGGCGGCGCCTTGCCCTCGGCCGTCGCCGCGGACTGGCTGGCCGCGGTCTGGGACCAGAACGCCGGGGCCTTCGCCGTCAGCCCGGCCTCGTCCGTCGTGGAGGAGGCGGCCGGCGCCTGGCTGAAGGATGTGCTCGGCCTGCCGGCGCACGCCAGCTTCGGCCTCGTCACCGGTGGCCAGATGGCCCACGTGACCTGCCTGCTCGCCGCGCGCCACGCGGTGCTGGAGCGGCGTGGCTGGGACGTCGAGAGGGACGGACTGTTCGGTGCGCCGCCAATCCGGGTCCTGGCCGCCGACGTGCACCACGCCTCGCTCGACCGCGCCGCGCGCATGATCGGCCTGGGACAGGACGCGATCGTCAATCTGCCGAGCGACGAGGCGGCGAGGTTGCGGCCGGACGCACTGGAGAATGCGCTGGATGAGTGGGACGGGCCGGCGATCGTCGCCCTCCAGGCCGGCGAGCTCTGCACCGGCGCCTTCGACGATTTCGAGACGCTGATCCCGATCGCGAGGCGCGCCGGCGCCTGGGTCCATGTCGACGGCGCGATCGGGCTCTGGGCGGCGGCGAGCCGTGCGCGGCGACATCTGGTCCGAGGCGTCGAGGCGTCGGATTCCTGGGCCGCCGATGGACACAAGTGGCTGAACACGCCCTACGACTGCGGCCTGGCCTTCACCGCCCATCCCGATGCGCACAGCGCCGCGCTGCAGCAGTCGGCGAGCTACATGCCGGCTTCGGCCGGACGGGATCAGATCAGCTGGAATCCGGAGTTCTCCCGCCGGGCGCGCGGGTTCGCCGTCTATGCGGCGCTGCGCGAGCTGGGGAGGGGAGGGTTGGAAGACCTGATCGATCGCACCTCGGACTATTGCCGCGCGCTGACCCAGGGCATCGGCGCCTTGCCCGGCGCGGAGCAGCTCTCGGATCCGCAGATCAACCAGGGCCTGGTCCGCTTCCTGGATCCGGCCCCCTCAGCTTCGGACGAGGACCACGACCGGCGCACCGACGCGGTGATCGCGGCGATCTGCGCCGCCGGTGAAGCCTTCTTCGGCGGCGCAGGCTGGCGCGGCCGGCGGGCCATGCGCATCAGCGTCAGCAACTGGCGGACGACCGAGGCGGATGTTGCGCGGACGATCGCCGCCGTGGCGCGGGTGCTCGAGCGGAACGACCTCGGCTAGACCTTGCCGTTGCGCTTGCGCCGGACGCCGCGGCCGAGGCCGATCTGCTTGGCGAAGTCCGAGCGGCGGGCGGCGTAGTTGGGCGCCACCATGGGATAGTCGGCCGGCAGGCCCCACTTCCGGCGGTAATCCTCGGGACTCATGTTGTAGCGCGAGCGCAGGTAGCGCTTCAGCATCTTCAGTTTGGCCCCGTCCTCGAGGCAGACGATGTAGTCGGGCTGCACCGAGCGCGAGATGGGAGCCGCGGGTTTCTGTCGGACGGACGGCGGGGCCGCCTGCGGCCGAGACAGGTCGCTTAGGGCGCCGTGGACTTCGCGCACCAGATCGCTGATCCCCGCCGGCTGCACCGTATTGCGAGACACATAGGCCGCGACGATATCTGCGCTCAGGCGGAGAAGGTCCTGTCCGGAGAATTCCTCCACATCCGACTCTACTGGCATATCTTCAATTCCCCTGGCCGCGCCCCAGACCTGGACCCCACCCCGCACACCAGCGAGCTCCGACGAACTGACCCGGGAGCGCAAACTAATCAGATGTAACGAGCCCGGCGCCCTTAGGTTCCTGCCGCGCCCGCGCTTGCGGCGACCGCGCCATTGATTGCGCGCCCTGGGACGGTAAAGAGAGGCGCCGCCGGGGGGATTCCTCACCGCGCGGCGCATTCCTTCATCCGCGTTCGGAGGCCCCCATGACCGCGACGGCACAGATCAAGACTTCCGCCGAGCAAGGTCTGTTCGGGCGCGGGCTGGCCGAGTCCGATCCGGAAGTGTTCGCCGCCGTCCAGGGCGAGCTGAAGCGCCAGCAGCAGCACATCGAGCTCATCGCCTCGGAGAACATCGTCTCGCGCGCCGTGCTCGAGGCCCAGGGCTCGGTCCTGACCAACAAGTACGCCGAGGGCTATCCCGGTCGCCGCTATTACGAAGGCTGCGAATGGGTGGACGTGGCCGAGCAGATCGCCATCGACCGCGCCAAGACGCTGTTCGGCTGCACCTTCGCCAACGTCCAGCCGCACTCGGGCTCGCAGGCCAACCAGGCTGTGTTCATGGCCCTCCTGAAGCCTGGGGAGGCGTTCATGGGCCTGGACCTCGCCGCCGGCGGCCACCTGACCCATGGCAGTCCCGTCAACCAGTCGGGCAAGTGGTTCCGGCCGGTGTCCTACAAGGTGCGCCAGCAGGACCAGGTGATGGACTACGACGCCATCGCCGAGAGCGCCGAGGCCGAGAAGCCCAAGCTGATCATCGTCGGCGGCACAGCCTATGGCCGGATCATCGACTTCAAGCGCTGCCGCGAGATCGCCGACAGCGTCGGCGCCTATCTGATGGTCGACATGGCCCACTTCGCGGGCCTGGTGGCCGGCGGGGTCTACCCCAGCCCCCTGCCGTGGGCCCACGTGGTGACCACCACCACCCACAAGACCCTGCGCGGCCCGCGCGGCGGCATGATCCTCACCAACGACGAGGAGATCGGCAAGAAGCTGAACCGCGGCGTCTTCCCGGGCCTGCAGGGCGGCCCCCTGATGCACGTGATCGCCGCCAAAGCCGTGGCCTTCGGCGAGGCGATGCAGCCCGAGTTCAAGCTGTACGCCCAGCGGGTGGTGGAGAACGCGACGGTGCTGGCCGACAGCCTGATGGCCAAGGGGCTGAACATCGTTTCGGGCGGCACCGACAGCCACCTGATGCTGGTGGACCTGAGGCCCAAGGGCGTCACCGGCAAGGCCGCGGCCTCGAGCCTTCACCGCGCCTACCTGACCTGCAATTACAATGGGATCCCCTTCGATCCTCAGCCGCCCATGGTGACCTCGGGCATCCGGCTGGGCACCCCGGCCTCGACGACTCGAGGCTTCGGGCCGGCGGAGTTCCGACAGGTGGCCTCGCTGATCGTCGCTGTCGTCGAGGGGGTGGCCGCGAACGGGGACCAGAACGCCGAGGTCGAAACGGCCGTACGCGAGAAAGTCCTCGACCTGACCGCGCGCTTCCCTATCTACAGCTGAGGTTGCCGCTTCCGAGGAGGAGCTGAGAGACCGTGCGCTGCCCCTTCTGCGGAAGCCCTGACAGCCAGGTGAAGGACTCGCGCCCATCCGAGGATGGGGCGGCGATCCGCCGTCGGCGGCTGTGCCCAGAGTGCGGCGGCCGCTTCACCACCTTCGAGCG
>CAZTMF010000372.1:0-3902 GCA_964614675.1 uncultured Caulobacteraceae bacterium
GGACAGCGACACGGCCACCTTGGAGCCGTCGGGCGAGGCGACGTACCAGTCGATCTCGGTGTGGCCGGAGGGATCGAAGGCGTTGGGGTCGAGCAGGTCGCGGCGCGAGGCCGGATCGGCTGAAGCGTTCATCACGATCAGCCAGGGCTGCTGCTTGGCCGGGTCCTGGTACATGGCGAAGACCACGTTCCCGCGGGCCTGCAGGCCCGTGGCCCTGGGCGAGGCTTCCTTGATCATCCGGCTTATCTTGGCGGCGACGGCGGCGCGTCCCGGCAGGTTGTCGAGATAGTCACGGGTGCGGGCGTTCTCGGCGTCGCTCCAGGCCTGCACCTTGGGATCGGCGGAGTCCTCCAGCGCCCGGTAGGGATCTGCCACCTTCACGCCCTGGATAACGTCGGTCGTGTCGCCCTTCGGGAAGGACGGCGGCGCTGGAATTTGCGGCGCTGCAGCCGCGCTGGAAGCCAATGCGAGCGAGATCGCGCTCGAAACGAGCCAGGTCTTCATGGGATGGGTTGCTCCGGGTCGCCCCTGAATTTGCCGGGAAACTAGGGCGCCAGGGCACGCGGCTCCAGATGGCAAGCTGTGCGCCCGGACAATCTGTCGTCGAATTAATCTTTGCTAGAAATGCCGGACCGGTGGAAGACTTCTGTCGTGGCGATTGCGGCCCCGGGGAGGAATGACCTCGGGGCGCCAGTGCAGGGGTGGCGTCGTGTCCAAAGGGTTGCTTGGCGGGGTGGCGGGGGGCGAGGCGGAGCGCCCGGAAGCCGGCCTGGCAGAGACGCGCATCGGCGCGGACGCCTTCGCGGCGGCCCTGGCTGAAGACCACGCCAAGCACGATCCCGACGTCGCGCGCGCGGCCAAGCTGTTCCTCGAGAGACAGGCCGTCCTGATCGACGCCCAGACCGCGGAACTGAACGAGCAGGGCCCGCTTCGCCTGCGGCAGCTCCACAGCCAGGCGCTGGAGGGCAAGCTCCGCCGTTTCGGCCTGAAGCTGCGCAACGCGCTCCAGGTGTTCATGGGATTCATCATCGCCGCCGTCGCCATCGGGGTGATGGTCATGGTGTTCGACGCCTTCAACGCCCGTTCGGTGGTGGTTGACCCCTTCGACGCGCCGCCAGCGCTCGCCGCGCGCGGCCTCACCGGCAGGGTGGTGGCAGGCGGGGTGCTCGACGTGCTGACCCGGCTGCAGGCCGCCACCCGGGGGAGCTCGAGCGCGCGCCAGCTCGCCAATGCCTGGACCGGCGACATCAAGGTGGAGGTGCCGGAGACGGGCGTCTCCATCGGCGACCTCGACCGCATGCTGAAGGCCCGCTTCGGCCACGACATCCACATCGACGGCGATCTCGTCCAGACCGACACCGGCGGGCTGGCGCTCACCATTCGCGGCGACCGCGTCCTGCCCAAAACCTTCATTGGCGGCGCGGGAGATCTGGACAAGCTGACGACCCAGGCCGCCGAATACATCTACGGCCAGTCGCAGCCGGGGCTCTATGAAACCTATCTGACCGACGCCGGGCGCAACGCCGAGGCGGTCGCTTTCGCCAAGGTCGCCTACGCGACCGCCGCCGACACCGAGCGACCCTACATCCTGAACGGATGGGCCAACGCCTGGCAGAACCTGGGCGGCACGCCCGCCGAGACCGGGCCGCTTTACGACGAGGCCGTTCGGCTGAAGCCGGACTTCTGGGTAGGCTACAGCAACGTGATGAACGTCGACATGATGCGCCAGGATGAGGAATCCGCGTGGAGGCTCGGCGTCCGCATGCGGTCGATGGCCGGAGGCCGACCGGGCCGCGCGCCCGACAACCTCTATCAGAACCTGGATAACTTCACCTGGAACCTCTTGCCCTGGCGCGACGGACAGATTGCCGACAGCCAGAAGCACGGTGGCATCGGGTCGGCCCTCACCGCCTCCGCGCCCGCCATCGCCGACGTCGACCAGCGGCTGCACGACCCCGCCGCCGCCGAGCTTCAGCTGCAAACCGCCCAGGCCGACGCCTCGGACCCCAGCGTCGCCGCCATGACCCACTTCGTGCACGGCCGGATCGCCGCCGAAGCCGGGGACGTCGCCAGCGCCGCCGCCGAGATGGACGCTTTCCTGACCGCGTTCGCCAACCCCACCGTCTCCAGCAACTACGCCGGCTACAATTGCTGGGTCGCCCCGGCCGAGGAGGCGGCGGGACATCCGGACAAGGCGGACTCGGTGCTGAAATCGGCCGGACGCTATGTCGACTGCTACCGATTCCGCGGCGACATCCTCGACCATCGCGGCGACTGGGCCGGGGCCCAGAAGGCCTACGCCCAGGCCGTCGCTATCGCGCCCGACCTGCCCGCCGCCTACTATTCCTGGGGTTTGGCGCTGGCCCGCCATGGCGATCTCGCCGGCGCCGAGGTCAAGCTGGACGCCGCCCACGACAGGGGGCCGGGGTGGGCCGATCCGGTGAAGGCTGAGGGCGACATCCTCGCCCGTCAGGGCCGCTGGCGGGACGCGCTCGGCAAGTACGACGCCGCGCTCAAGAAGGCGCCCGCCTGGGCGGCCCTGCACGCCGCCCGCGACGCCGCGGCCCGCCGCGCCGGCTGAGGCGGCTCAGGCGCTCAGCGCCGCCAGCACGGCCGGAACCGCCGCGCCCACCAGCAGCAGGACGAGGTTCCTCACGCGCTTCTGCCCATCCCGCAGGGCCATCCAGATCCCAAGCAGGGTCGACACCATCAGCCCCATGGCGGCGGCGGTGAAGAAGGCCTTGAGCAGCAGGACGGACGGCTTGGGACCCCGGCGCTCGCCCCGCGGCGGGCCTTCGCCAAGTCCGGGGCCGCCCTTGGCGCCGGCCATGCCTGGCGGGCGAAATCCCCGCGGGAAGCGGAAGCCCGGCGGCGGGCCCGGCTTCCTGGTGAAGACCTGGTCCTTGTGCAGCATCCCGAGCTTCTCGATCAGCGCCGGGGCCGTATAGCCGGGATGGCTCTCATGCAGGCTGTAGAGCTGCAAGGTCCCGGTCACGGCCATGAACAGCACCGTCGGCGCGATCAGCATGCCGATCCAGGTGTGGAGGGTGCGGACCTGCAACAGCAGGGCCGCGGGGTGGCGGATGCGCCTGGCGGTGCTGGAGGTCGTCATCGCAAGTCCTGAAATCGTGGGATATGGGCCAAAGCAGGGCCGGCGCTAGGCCGGATCGTAACGGCTCAGCTCCAGGCCGGCGCCGACGGGCAGCAGCACGCTGGTCATCCCGGGCTTGGCCCGGACCGCGCGGCCGTAGCCCTCGACGTCGTCCCCACCGGGATAGATCATGTTGTCGGCGACGATAAGGGCGCCCGGGTTGAGCTTGGGATAGAAGGCGTCCAGGCAGGGGACATAGAGGTCCTTCCAGAGGTCGAGCAGCACGAAATCGATCCCCTTGGGCAGGCCGGCCAGGATCTCCAGCGCCTCGCCCACCCTGAACTCGATGTGGTCGGACAGGCCCGCCTTGGCGGCCATCTCGCGGGCGTGCTGGGACTTGTAGTCCTGGAGCTCGATGGTGGTGACCCGGCCGCCCGAGGCGCGCGCGGCCTCCGCCAGCCAGATGCCGGAATAGCCGTAGGAGGTGCCGATCTCGACGATGTGCGGCGACTTCAGGCTGCGCGCCAGGATGTTGATCAGCTGGCCGCTCTCGGGACCGACGGGCAGCAGGTAGCGGTCGCGCACGCCGACGCCAGGAGGTCCGTCGGCGAAGCGGCCCTCGCGCTCGTCCTGCATCCGCGCGTGGTACGCCTCAAGAACGGCCGTCACCTTGTCGTCCATCGAACTCTCCTGCTCGTCCTACCTCCCCCGCTCGAAGAGCGGGGCGAGGGGGACCGCGCGCCGAAGCCGGCGCAGGCCGGCTGAAGAGCGAGTGGTGGAGGGGGCGAGCCCCACGCACAGAATCGCAGCT
>CAZTMF010000373.1:0-3901 GCA_964614675.1 uncultured Caulobacteraceae bacterium
AGATCGAGCTGACCGAGACGGCGATCATCGACGACGTCGAGCGCGCCTCGCGCAACCTCGACGTCCTGCGCACGGCCGGCGTCCGGGTGGCGCTGGACGACTTCGGCACCGGCTATTCCAGTCTCGTCTACCTGAAGCAGTTCTCGATCGACTGCATCAAGATCGACAAGTCGTTCGTCGACACCATCACCCGCGACCGGCACTCGGCGATCATCGTGGCCTCGGTGTCCAAGCTCGCCGCGTCGCTGGGCATGAGCGTGGTGGCCGAGGGGGTCGAGACCGCCGACCAGCGGACTATCCTGATCGCCGCCGGCTGCACGGCCCTGCAGGGCTTCCACTTCGGTCGACCGGTCCAGGCGTCCGAGACCGAGGCGCTCCTGGAAGCGGGCCGGCTGGAGCCCAGCGCCACGCCGGTCGAAGCGGACTAGGCTCCACGAAAGCGAAAGGCGCGACGGTCGCCCGCCTCAGCCCAGCCGAACACGCAGCCGGTGGATAGCGCCGTCGTCGGTTAGCGCGACGATCAGGGGCCGAGCGCCGATGTCGACACCATCGAGATCGGCCGCCGCGATCCCGCGCTGAACTCCGCCGGGATTCTCCACAACGATGTCATAGCGCGAGGCCCCGTGCCGCAGCGTGATCTCGAAGCCGGGCCAGGAGGCCGGGATGCAGGGATCGAGGCGGAAGGCGTCGCCCTCCATGCGAAGGCCCAAGATGCTCTCCAGGCCCGCGCGTTGCATCCAGCCGGCAGAGCCGGTGTACCAGGTCCAGCCGCCCCGTCCGACCTGGCCCGGGGCGGCGTACACATCGGCGGCGACCACATAGGGCTCAACCTTGTAGCGATGCATGTCTGTGCGCGTGCGCGCATGGTTGATGGGGTTCAACAGCCAGAACAGCGCCGCCGCCTTGTCGCCTTCTCCAAGGCCGGCAAACGCCATGACCGACCACAGCGCAGCGTGGGTGTACTGGCCGCCGTTCTCTCGCAAACCGGGCGGATAACCCTTGATGTATCCGGGATCCTGGGAGGTGCGGTCGAACGGGGGCGTGAACAGCAGCGCCAGGCCGTCGTGAGGCAGGATCAGTTCGCGGTCGACTGAGGCCATGGCCTGGGCCGCGCGTTCCGGCCGGGCTGCGCCGGAGATAACGCCCCATGACTGGGCGATGGAGTCCAGGCGGCATTCCTCGTTGGCCGCCGAACCCAGCGGTGAACCATCGTCGAACCACGCCCTCCGATACCACTGCCCATCCCAGCCCTCGAGCTCTACGGCGTTCTTCAGGCTCTTCATGTGCTGGCGCCAGCTCGCCGCCCGGATCTCATCGCCGTGCGCATCGGCGAAAGCGGTGAAGGAAGCCAGCGCGGCGTGCAGCAGCCATCCCAGCCAGACGCTCTCGCCGCGGCCGCCTTCGCCGACGCGGTTCATGCCGTCATTCCAGTCCCCGGTCCCCATCAGCGGCAAGCCGTGGACGCCGACGGCGAGGCTGGCGTCTAGCGCCCGGGCGCAATGCTCGTACAGGCTCGCGGCTTCGCCTGAAGCGGTCGGCGCGAAGAAGCTGTCCCCCTCGCCCGGCTCCAGGGCCGGGCCCGCCAGGAACGGAATGTTCTCGTCGAGCACGGCCGCATCGCCGGTGACCCCGACATAGTGGGCGGCGGCGTAGGCCAGCCAGACGCGATCATCGGATATGCGCGTGCGCACGCCCTGGCCCGAGTGCGGCAGCCACCAGTGCTGCACATCTCCTTCTGGGAATTGACGCCCCGCCGCCCTGATCAAGTGCTCGCGGGTCATGGAGGGCAGGATCGTGGCCAGGGCCATGCAGTCCTGCAGCTGATCGCGGAAACCGTAGGCGCCGCTCGCCTGGTAGAAGCCCGACCGGGCCCAGACGCGACAGACCAGCGTCTGGTAGATCAGCCAGCCGTTGAGCATCACGTCGATCGATCGGTCCGGCGTCTTGACCTGTACTGCGCCCAGGGTGTCGCCCCAGAACCGCCGGACCTGCTCCAGCACAGCGTTCAGGTCCTCCTCGCGGTAGCGTGATACGAGCGCTAGGGCCTGCGCCTCGTCGGCGGCATCGCCGAGGAGGAAGTCGACTTCGACGACGCCATCGGGCGGCAGCACGACGGTCGTCTGCAGGGCGCCGCAGGGATCCAGGCCAGAGCCGGTCCGCCCGGAGAGCTCGGCTCCCTCGGCGAGGGCGGCCGGCAGGCCCAGGGCGCCATTGCGGCCGATGAATTCGCGCCGGTCCGCCGTCCAACTCGTCTGCCTGCCGCAAAGATCGGCGAAGGCGACCCGGCCGCCGAAGGCCGGGTTCCAGGGGTTGTCGGCGAGCATCGCCCTGCTGTCCGGGTCGATGCGCGTGGTCACGAAGGGAGAGGCCGCGCCTCGCGAGGCGCCGAGGACCCACTCGACATAAGCGGTCACATTCAGCCGCCGCGTGCGGCCTGAGAGGTTGCGCAGCGTCAGACGGGAGATCCGGATCGGATCTGTCGGGGCCACGAACTCCACGAGATCGGCTGCTATACCGTGCGAGGCGTGCTGGAAGCGGCTGTAGCCCCAGCCGTGGCGGGCGACATAGGTCGCTGTCTCGTCGCGGATCGGCAGAGCTGTCGGTGTCCAGACCTCTCCGGTCTCCTCGTCCCTGAGGTAGAAGGCCTGACCCGGCCGGTCCGTCACCGGATCGTTGGACCACGGCGTCAGCTGGTGCTCGCGGCTGTTGACCGACCAGGTGTAGCCGGCACCCTCCGCGGAGACCTGGAAGCCGAATCCCGGGTTGGCGATGACGTTGATCCATGGCGCCGGGGTCGACTGTCCCGGTCCGAGGATGGTCACATATTCGCGGCCGCCATTGGCGAACCCGCCGAGGCCGTTGAAGAACTCCATGCCGGGCTCGGGGCGGGAAACCTGCAGCTCGGAGGTGGCGGCGGGGCGTCGCTGCGCCGCGCCAGGGGCTGGCGGCTTGGCGTCCAGCACCCGCTCGAGCTGGTTGGGCAGGCTGCCGCGCTCTCCGACAATCACGACCCGGGCGACCGCCGCCAGCAGGGCGGAGGACTCCGGAGCGATCAGGTCGGCGCGCAACATGAAGATGTGGCCGGGAGGGCGATCATCCCCGATCTTCGGACGGGACTGGCTGGCCCGCACAAGGGTCTCGAGGGCGATTTGCAGGTCCTGGACGTAGGAGGTGGCCCGCTCGTTGAGGATGACCAGATCCACGGCCAGCCGCTTCATCCGCCAATATTCGACCGCCTGGATCGCTTCACGGGCGACGTCGAGGTGCTCGATGTCGGAGATGCGGACCAGGATGACCGGGAGGTCGCCCGAGATTCCAAGGCTCCAGAGCCCCGGCTGCCCGGATCTTCCCGCCGCGATGATTTCGGACGGCGGGCGCAGGATCGGCGCCGCGTAGACGATGTGGCCAGCCAGGCGCTGGTACTGTCCGGCGGCGGCGCGATCGATCCCAAGGTGATGAAGCTGCACCTGGGCCTGGGTCCAAGCCAGGGCGGCGGCGCGTTCGAACGCACCGGTGTCATGGTGGTTGTCGACCAGGTTGAGAACATCCTCGCGCGAGCCGGCGGCCATGGTCCAGAAGTCCACCCGGGCTGTCGCGCCGGGCGCCAGTCTCACGCGTCGGCGGAGGGCGAAGATCGGGTCCAATACTGCCCCGGTGACCCCAGAAAGCGGGCGACCGCTAAGGATCGACGCAGGCGCCCGGACGCTGCCGCCGCGGCCGAGGAAGCGGCTGCGATCGGTGCCGAACTCGCGCTTGCCCACCGATTCGCCGTCGACCACCGCAAGGTGCGCAGCCCAGATGCGAGGCTCGTCCGGTGCACGCGGGCGCCGGGTGGCCAGGATCGCGCCCAGCCCTGATAGGTGTTCAGTCTCGACGAACAGCTTGGAGAAGGCCGGATGGG
>CAZTMF010000374.1:0-3858 GCA_964614675.1 uncultured Caulobacteraceae bacterium
CTCGGTCACCCAGGCCAGGCGGCCGGCCTTTTCCAGCCGCTGGCGCAGCATCGGGAACAGCGCCGCCAGGTGGGTCACGTCGGCCAGGGCGTAGGTGAGCTGGGAGTCGCTCAGGGGCCGCCGGGCCCAGTCGGTGAAGCGGCTGGACTTGTCCAGGTCGATCTTCAGCATCTGGCGCACCAGGGCGTCATAGGCGATCTGCTCGCCGAAGCCGGCGGCCATGGCCGCGATCTGGGTGTCGAAAAGCGGATGGGGGATCACCCCCAGGTTATAGAAGATCTCGACGTCCTGGCGGCCGGCGTGGAAGACCTTCTGGATCTTCGCATCCGCCATCAGCTCGAGGAACGGCTTCAGGTCGAGCCCCTCGGCCATGGGGTCGATCACGGCCGCCAGGTCCGGGCCCGCCGCCTGGATCAGGCAGAGTTTGGGCCAATAGGTGGTCTCGCGCATGAACTCGGTGTCGACGGCGATGAAGGGCCGTTTGGCGAGCTCGGCGCAGAACCTTTCCAGTTCGCCGTTGGAAGTGATCGGGGTCATCGGCTAGCTATAGCCCGGCGGACGGGCGAGTCTGCAACCCACAACCGCACCTGAGCCCCGACGCCGCCTTGCGTTCCGGGCGCCATTTCGAGAGGCCCATGACCGAACGCCGAAATGGCCTGACCTACGCCGAGGCTGGTGTCGACATCGATGCGGGCGCCGCCCTGGTCGATGCGATCAAGCCCATGGCGGCTTCCACGCGTCGACCGGGATCGGAGCCGTCGCTCGGCGGGTTCGGCGCGCTGTTCGACCTGAAGGCAGCCGGCTACGACGACCCTCTGATCGTCTCGACCACGGACGGGGTCGGAACCAAGCTGAAGATCGCCATCGAGACCGGGCTGCACGACCAGATCGGGATCGACCTGGTGGCCATGTGCGTCAACGACCTTCTGGCCCAGGGCGCCGAGCCCCTGCTGTTCCTGGACTACTTCGCCACCGGAAAGCTGGATGTGGCGACCGCGACCCGCGTTGTCTCGGGCATCGCAGAGGGCTGCCGCCAGGCCGGGGCGGCCCTGGTCGGGGGCGAGACGGCCGAGATGCCGGGCATGTACGCGGCCGAGGACTATGACCTGGCGGGCTTCTCCCTGGGCGCGGTCGAGCGCGGTCGCGCCCTGCCGCGGCTGGATCACCAGAAACCGGGCGACCTGATGATCGGCCTCGCCTCGTCCGGACCGCATTCCAATGGCTATTCCCTGATCCGAAAGATCGTCGAGGTCTCGGGCCTGGCCTGGGACGCCCCGGCGCCCTTCGCGTCCGGCCAAAGCCTCGCGCAAGCCCTGCTCGCGCCGACGCGGATCTATATCAAGAGCGTGCTGCCGCTGATCAAGCGGGGGCTGGTCAAGGGCGGCGCCCACATCACCGGCGGCGGACTGATCGAGAATCCGCCGCGGGCCATCGCCAAGGGCCTGGTCCCCCGCTTCGACTGGAACGCCTGGGCGCTGCCGCCGGTGTTCGCCTGGCTCAGGGACACGGGCGGGGTGGAGGACGTCGAGCTCAGGCGCACCTTCAACTGCGGGATGGGCTTCCTGCTCATCGTCGCACCCGAGAGCGCCGAAGCCGTGCTGGCAGGCCTGCTGGAGGCGGGCGAAGCGCCGTTCGTCTGCGGGGAGCTGGCGCGCGAAGCCTGAGGAGGCGTCCCTTGGCCGAGTCTCTGCCCATCGTCCTGGTCCCGGGGCTGCTGTGCTCGCCGCGCATGTACGAGCCGCAGATTCCGGCGCTGTGGGGCCATGGACCGGTGATGGTCGCCGACCACACCCGCGACGACAGCATGGCCGGCATCGCCCGCCGGATCCTTGAACAGGCGCCGCCGCGCTTCGTGCTGATCGGCCTCTCGATGGGCGGCTACATCTCCTTCGAGATTCTGCGACTGGCCCCAGGTCGCGTCGCGCGGCTCGGCCTGCTCGACACCCAAGCCCGGCCCGACACGCCCGAACAGAGCGAGCGCCGCCGCGCCCAGATCGCTATGGCGCGGGACGGCAAGCTCCTGGAGGTCGCCGACCAGCAGTTTCCGCTGATGTTCTCAGCGCCGCGCCATGGCGACGACCGCTTGCGCGGCCTGAACCGCCAGATGGCGATGGATGTCGGGGCGGAAGCCTTCGCGCGTCAGCAGACGGCGATCATCGGCCGCCCGGACTCGCGTCCGGACCTCGGGGCCATCGGCTGCCCCACCCTGGTGCTGGTGGGCGAAAGCGATCAGATCACTCCGCCGGACCGCGCGCAGGAAATGGCGGACGCCATCTCCGACGCGCGTCTGGTCGCCATCCCCGACAGCGGGCACCTCTCCACCCTCGAGCAGCCGGCCGCCGTGACGGCCGCGCTGACAACCTGGCTGGAGGAGTAAGAGCCCGCCCGTGGCTGGGGCACGGGCGTTCGTCGCGGTGATCGACAAATCGTTGTCGATCGCATGCCGCCGCCGGAGCGGCGGCCGCTCCTCACCCGACGATCTCGGCGTCGGTGAAGAACTGGACGATCTCGAGCTTGGCGTTGTCCTGGCTGTCGGAGCCATGCACCGAATTCTCGCCGACCGATTGGGCGTAGAGCTTGCGGATGGTGCCGTCGGCGGCCTGAGCGGGGTTGGTGGCCCCCATCACCTCACGGTACTTGGCCACCGCGTTGTCGCCTTCCAGAACCTGGACCACCACCGGCCCGGAGATCATGAAATCGACCAGCTCGCCGAAGAACGGACGCTCCTTGTGGACGTCGTAGAACTTCTCGGCCTGGGCGCGGCTCATGCGGATCCGCTTCTGGCCCACGATGCGCAGACCGGCGTCCTCGATCACGGCGTTGATCTTGCCGGTGAGGTTCCGCCCGGTCGCATCGGGCTTGATGATGGAAAAAGTGCGCTCGGCCATGTGCTGTTCAGCTCGATAGGGATTTGCGGGAAAGAGGTCGCGGGCTTATAGCCGCGCCCCTTCCGCCCGAGCAACGCCTCAGATGCTTCAGATATCAGAACTTGTCTTCGACGCCTGGGGCCGCCGGTTCTTCGACCATGCCAGCGCCAACCTGCCCGAGCGGGCCAAGGTGGGGCTCGTGGGCCGCAACGGCGCGGGCAAATCGACCCTGTTCAAGCTGATCCTCGGCCAGCTGATCCCCGGCGACGGCGATATCCGCCTGCCCAAGGCCGCGCGCATCGGCACCGTTGACCAGGAGCATCCGGCGACGCCTGTGCCCTTGCTGGAGACGGTGCTGGAGGCCGACATCGAACGCGCCGCCCTGATGGCCGAGCTGGAGACGGCCCCGCCGGAGCGCCTCGCCGACATCTACGGCAGGCTGGAGGTCATCGGCGCCGACCGGGCGCCTTCGCGCGCAGCCGAGATCCTGAGCGGCCTCGGATTTTCCCATGCCGACCTGAAGCGGCCGATGGCCGAGTTCTCAGGCGGCTGGCGCATGCGGGTGGCCTTGGCGGCGGCCCTGTTCGCCGAGCCGGAGCTGCTGCTGCTGGACGAACCGACCAACTACCTCGACCTCGAAGGGGCCCTCTGGCTCGAGGCGCGGCTGGCCAACTATCCCCAGACGGCGGTGATCATCAGCCACGACCGTGAGCTCTTGAACAATTCGGTCGACCACATCCTGCATCTGAACGCCGGCAAGCTCGACCTCTATGTCGGCGGCTACGACGCCTTCGAGCGGCAGGTCTACGAGCGGCAGCGGCTCCGGGAGATGTCGGCGGTCAAGATCGAGGCCGAACGGGCCCACCTGCAGGCCTTCGTCGACCGCTTCAGCGCCGGCACGCGGGCGCGCCGGGCCCAGTCTAGGATGAAGCGCCTGGCCAGGCTGCCGCCGCCGAGTGCGGTGATGTCGGAGCGCACCGCGCCCTTCATC
>CAZTMF010000375.1:0-3857 GCA_964614675.1 uncultured Caulobacteraceae bacterium
GGCACTTAGGTCTCTCAATCTTTTTCCATGGTGCACTGGAGCGGGTGCTGATGCCGGCGCGCCGTGTCGATCACCTGGGTCACCTTGGTCTCGGCAACCTCGTAGGTGAAAACGCCACAGACCCCGACGCCGTGTTGGTGCACGTGGAGCATGATCTTCGTCGCCTCTTGTGCGACTTGTTGAAGAACCGCTCCAGCACGTACACGACGAACTCCATCGGCGTGTAGTCGTCGTTCAGCAGCAGCACGCGATACAGGGACGGCTTCTGGGTCTTCGGCTTGACCTGCGTGACCGCAGCCGAGCCGGCGCCGTTGTTCTCATCCCCTGCCTTGCGAACGGCCATCGTTCTCAAACTCTCCGGAAGGCGGAAAGCCACGCCCTCCGACTCTGATTAGATATGACAACGCTTTCGATTTGAAAGGCCGAACTTCTAGGCCTCGCGACATGAACGACGAATGGACGCAGCCGAGGCACACCGTTCACGTCCGGCCGCCCAGACGCAAAACGGGCCCGGAACGTCACCGTTCCGGGCCCGCCAGATCGTCGTGTTGGAGACGGGTGGTCACCGGGTGACGAACTGCTCCGCCGCGGCCGTGAAGCGTTCGCTAAGCGGCTTGGCCGCGCGCTGCATCGAGGCGGTGAAGCTGTCCGAGAAACGGGTAAGCTCGGTGACGTAGGCGTCCATCGCCGACTTGGCGTAGCCGGTCTGGATGTCGAAGGCTTCCTGCACCGACTTGGCGGTCGCCAGCTTCTTGGCCACGGCCAGATGGTCTTCCATGGCCTTCTTGCCGTAGGCTGCGGCCTGGGCGCCCAGGGTCTGGGCGCACTCGGCGGTGACGCCGGCGGCGTCGGCCAGGGCTTCGAGGTTCAGCTTCGAGTGCACCGCAAGGCCGTCGAAGGCCGCGATGGACTTGTCAACGGTGGTCTTAAAGGCGTCGTAGCCTAAGTCGGCGGCGTCAGCCGCGGCCTTGGCGCTGTGGGCGGTGGTCGCCATGGACGGGGATCTCCTGCGGTGAGGGCCGGCAGCGCTGGCCCAAATTTGCTGCACTGCGATATTTGGCGCCTGCGAGCACACTCGTCAAGGGAATTTTGTGCAGTGCACAATAACGTGTTTGCGCCCGCAACCCCCGACCCACTCTGGGTCAACCCGCATGTCATGGCGGGATTCCTCCTAAGGCGAAACTGCGTCGGGAGGCCGTATGTCGCAGGCAAATCACGAGTTTTTAACTTGGGCGTAATGCGGCATGGGCCATGCTACGGTCCAGTTGGCGGCGCCTTCAGTGAGCCGCTGGGTTCATCTGACGGACGCCCGATGGTCATTTTCGCCCGCCGCTTATTCGCATTGCTGACGCTCGCAACCCTGGCTTTCGCGACGCTGGCCGAGCCGGCCGCCGCGCAAATCCCCTATGTGAACCTGCTGTTCAGCCAGCCGCGCTACGCCGCCTACGTCATGGACGCGAACACCGGCGAGGTGCTCTACGAGAAGAACGCCGACAGTCACCTCTATCCCGCGTCGATCACCAAGCTGATGACGCTGTACCTCGCCTTCGAGGCCCTTCAGGCGGGCAAGCTGTCGCTTTCCGACCGCGTCTACGTCTCCGCCCACTCCGCAGGCGTCGCCCCGAGCAAGCTCGGCGTGCGCCCGGGCGACAGCGTCTCGGTGGACGAGGCGATCCGGGCGATGACCGTCAAGTCGGCCAACGACATGGCGGTGGCCATGGCCGAGAAGATCGGCGGCAGCGAGGGCAAGTTCGCCGCCCTGATGACGCTGCGGGCCCAGGAGCTGGGGATGAACAACACCCAGTACGTCAACGCCTCGGGCCTTCCGGACAGCCGCCAGATCTCCACGGCCCACGACATCGCCGTCCTGTCGCGCGCCCTGATGCGCGACTTCCCGCAATACTACCCCTATTTCAGCCTTCGCTCGTTCGACTTCCGCGGACGGGTGATCCCGGGCCACGACCACCTGCTGGGCGCGGTGCCCGGCGTCGACGGCCTGAAGACGGGCTACACCGCCGCTTCCGGCTTCAACCTGGCCAGCTCGGCCCAGCGGGACGGCAAGCGGATCATCGGCGTGGTGCTCGGCGGATCCTCGGTCGCCGCTCGCGACGAGCACATGGAAGACCTGCTCAACACCAGCTTCTCCGTGATGCACCGCCGCAGCCTTGGCGAACGCATCACCGTCGCCCAGAACCTCTACGAGCCCGCGCCGACCGGCCCGATCCTGCGTCCCGCCACCGAAGAGGGCGACGGCGACCAGAGCGGGCTCAAGATCGTCATGAACGACGACTCCGCGGCAGCGATGCGCCCGATCGACGATCCCCTGGTCAGGCCGGCGGTGTTCCATCGTGCCGCCGCCGAACCCTGCCGCGAAGTCCGCACGACCCGCGTCGAGCGGCATCATGGCCGGCGCATCCGCGTGTCCGAAGTCTCCCGCAAGTGCGAAGGCGCGAGGGTGGTCGAGGCCAACGACGTGCGCCCCTGCAAGCGGGCGCACGGCCGCCATCACGCCAGCTGCGAGTCATCGGTGAAGGCGGAGCGCATCTCCGACGAGCACGTCTCCCGCCACGGCCGTCATGAGCGTGGCGAGCGGCGCGCATCCCGGCGTCATCGCTACCGCGACTAGCGCCTAGCCGCTGCGCCCCAGCAGTCTGTCGCGCGCAGCGTTGAGTTGCGCGGCGAGACCGTGGCTGCCGCCGTGGTCCGGATGGGCGAGCCTCATCAGCCGGGCGTACGCGGCCCGAACCTCCGCCACCGTCGCCCCCTCGCCCACCCCAAGGATGGTCCGCGCCTCGGCCATGCTGAGCCGCTCGGGCCTGGCCGGGGTCTTGGCTTTGCCTCCCACCCTCGGCCCACCGATTTGTCGGCTGCGGGCGCCGAGCAGCAGGGCGCAGGCGATGGTCACCATGGCGACCGCTTCCGGCCAGTCCGCACGCACGGCCAGCAGCGCCGCCGCCGCAAAGGAGCCGATGGCCAGTAGCCCCGCCCCCGTGCGCCAGTGTCCGCGCGTCAGCACGGGCCGCCCCTGGCCGCGCCAGATGACGTAGATCAGCACCAGGAACGCGAGCAGGATGAGCGCCATGCCTCCGCCTTGGGCTGTGTTCCTGCCTTGGCCGTCAAGATGATTTCGACACCGGGCGGCGTTCTAACCCCGCACCGCCGGTGCTAGAGGGCGCCATGGCCGATCTCTTCCAGCTTCCCGTCGTCCGCACCGTTCCGGAGTTGCGCGCGAGGGTGCGCGCCTGGCGCGCTGCGGGCGAGCGCGTGGGCGTGGTCCCCACCATGGGGGCCTTGCACGAGGGGCATCTGTCGCTGGTGCGGCGGGCCAAGGAGTCCGCGGGTCGGGTGGCCGCCACCCTCTTCGTCAACCCGACACAGTTCGCCGCGGGCGAGGACTTCGAGGCCTATCCACGCGACGAAGGACGCGACGCCGAGCTTCTGGCCTCTGTGGGCTGCGACCTGCTCTATGCGCCGGCCGTGGACGTCATCTACCCCGAGGGCTTTTCGACCACCGTGACCGTCTCGGCCGTTTCGGCCGACCTCGAGGGCGCCGCGCGCCCGACCCACTTCGCCGGGGTCGCCACGGTCGTCGCCAAGCTCCTGATCCAGGCGGCTCCCGACGTCGCTGTGTTCGGCGAGAAGGACTACCAGCAGTTGCTGGTGATCCGGCGCATGGTCAGGGACCTCGACATCCCGGTGGAGATCGTCGGCGCGCCCACGGTGCGAGAGCTGGACGGTCTCGCCCTCTCCTCGCGCAACGCCTACCTCTCCGAGGACGAACGGACCGTCGCCGGGCGGCTGAATGTGGTCCTCAATGGCATGGCGCGCGCCCTCGCTGACGGCGCCGCCGTCGCCGA
>CAZTMF010000376.1:0-3853 GCA_964614675.1 uncultured Caulobacteraceae bacterium
TCGAACCGGGCGCCCGAGAAGGCGCGGGTGTAGGCGAAGAAGGCCTGCCGCTGCTCCAGCGATCCGCCCAGCCGGAACTCCGGCTTGGAGACCCCCTGCTCCGGCGGCCAGGTCATGGACTTCAGCAGCGCCACCTTGCCGTCCCGCAGGGTGTACTGGACGAAGAACTTCACGGTCAGGAATTCGCCGGTCTTCAGCGCCCCGAACTGGAAGTCCGGCCGGTCGCGCGTGGCGGTGAAGTCCATGTCGATCTCGACGAAGATGTGATCGCCGTCCTCCATCAGCAGCTTGGGCCGCATGGTCTCCAGGATCCCGTCGTGGGCCCAGTCGAGGAATTCCTGCATGCCCTCGTGGCCGCGCGAGATCCGGTGGCCGCTCTGCATCACGCAGTCCTCGGTCCAGAAGTCGCGCAGCAGGGCCGCGTCGTCGTAGCGGTTGAAGGCGTCCATGTAGTCGATGAAGCGCATCGTCTTCCCCTCCCCGCTCAGACCAGCCCAGAGGGCTTGACCCGTGATCCGTCGGCCCAGCTGCCGTGATAGGCCGGCTTCAGGTGGACCGGCAGCTTGATGGTGGCGATCGGCCCCTTGGCGATGGCCGTCGCCTCGAACAGGTTGAGCTCGGTGAGCAGGGTGGCCCCATCGGTGGCCGCCTGCACGATCCATCCGTCGCCCTCGGCCGCATCGGGCCGGCGGGGGATGAAGCAGGGCTCCTGCACTGGCTTGGTCGGCGGCGCCTCCCAGACCTCGGTCTTGCCGGTATCGAGGTCCACGTGGCCCAGGGCGTTGCGCGTTCCGAAGAAACCCAGCATCCAGCCGTGGCGATAGGGCCGGGTCTGGAAGCGCTCGTCCATCTTGGGGAACTCGCCCAGGAATTCGCTGAGGGTCTCGCTCTCGAAGCTGTCGGAATTGGCCTCCATGTCCGCGGTCCAGCGGGTGAGGCGCACGTCCATGCCCTGTGGCGACCAGGGCTTGCCGATCTCGTGGAAGAACGGGAACAGGTTGATCGACGAGCGGCAGAGGTCGAGGTGGACCTTGGGGCCCTCGTTGAAGGCGTTCATCACATGGCTGGCGAACTGGTTCGGATTGCGGAACCAGCGGATCTGGTCGCCGCGGCCGAAGCGCGGCAGCACGGCCATGTAGGAGTCCTCGGCCGGGTCCCAGGCGTAGTGCGGATGGCCGGCCTTGAGCCCCTCGTCGCCCACGCCCTTGATCGGCACGACCGGGAAGGCGACGTAGTCGCGGGTGACGCCGAAGTCGTGCTGCATCTCGTAGAACGGCAGCTCGAACCAGGCCGAGTGCACCACCCTGCCCTCGGGGTTCACCTCGAAATAGACGACGTCCTTCGAGAAATCGCCCTTGGCGGCGAAGCCGAAGCCCACGAGGTTGCCGGTCTCCGGATCGATCTTGCAGTGGGCCGAGCAGGTGGGCCCCGGCAACGTCCCGCCGAAATCCCAGTTGCCGATGGTCTCCAGGGTCACAGGGTCCATGGCCACGGGCGGTGAATCCTCGCGCAGGGCCAGGAGCACGCCGTGATGGATCAGCACATTGGTGTTGGCGAGGTTGCGGTTCATGCCCCCGACCGAGGCATCGTCGGTCCACTTGTTGCGGTAGCGGCCGAAGAGGGCCCGTCCGGCGGCGTTTTCGGCCTTCCAGCGGTCGGTGCGGACGTAGCGGCTCTTCATGCCGACGCGCCCGTCCTTGAAGCGGTACATGCTGACCATGCCGTCGCCGTTGAACGGCACGTCGTTCTGGAACCGCGGCGGGAACTGATGGTCGGCGCCCACGCGATAGAAGGCGCCGTCGATCTCCGGCGGGATCACCCCCTCGACCTCGAGGTCGGGCAAATCGGCCTCGATCCGCGAGGGCGCGTTGACGCCGGCGAACATCGGAAGGTCGGGGAACTTCACCACGGCGCGCTCTCCCTGAAGCTTCTCGTTGCGCCGACTAGAGAACGCCGGCAAACTCGTTGTCAAGACAACGTTGTTCGGACATCGAGGCTCGCCGGATGCCCAAGCTCGCCCTCGCCCAGGCCGCAGCCGCCGCCACCCTGACCGATCATATCGCGGTCCGGATCGTCCGCGTCTCCGAAGCCCTGGCCCGCATCGCCACTCGGCGCATCGAGGCCCGGTGGGGCCTGAAGAACACCGACCTGCGCGTCATGAACGTGCTGGACGGCCAGGTGCCCCTGCCCGTTGCAGAGGTGAGCCGCCGGACCCACGTCGACAAGGCCTGGATCAGCCGCACCCTGAAGTCGCTGGAAGAGCGCGGGCTCATCGAGCGCACGACCGACCGCTGGGACGCGCGCCTCGCCCTGGTGTCGTTGACTCCAAAGGGCCGGGCCCTGCTGGAAGAGGTCCGTCCCCACGCCCTGCAGCATGAGGCGCGGCTCCTGGAAGGAGTGGATGGGCGACGCCTCAAGACCATGCTGGACCGCCTCGAGGCGAACGCGGAACGGATCCTGGACGAGGGCTGAAGCCACACGGCCGGCACGATGCGCAACTTTGGTCGGCAACCGCACTCGCAGAGGTGGGAGTCATGTCCAAATACGCTTGACAGTTGCAGATCCCCCCACTTCAAGTAGCGGGACAAGCTTTGCCTTAGAACCCTGTCGCGGTCTGGCATTCCTCTGGAGGGGAAGGAGGATCGGATGCGTCTAAAGTATATCGTCGTGCTGTCGGCCGCATGCGCCACATGGGCGTCCGCTGCGCTTGCGGCGGCCCAAGATGATCACTCACCTGTCATTCCAACGTCGGGCAGCGACGAGATACGGGTGGCGATCCGAAACACGATCTATCATGTCAGGAATCTTCGCGACGAATATGCCGCCAAGACTGACGATAAGCGAAAGATCCAGGCTGGATTTGACAGCAGCATAATCGCCCTGGGAATCGCGGCCGTGGGAGCCGCTCTCTATAGGGCCTCCAACACGTCGATCGGCGCGATTGGATTGGGCGCGGCAGGGTTGAGCGCCTATCGCTCCTATTACGCTCCCGACGTCGTCGGCGCCGCCTATGGCGCAGCGACCGCCGCCGCCCGGTGCGTCGCCAGCACGGCTGAGCCCTTGCTCACGGATCAACCCGAGCCCCTCTGGGCCGAGATCCAGAATCTCAACCAGGCCATCGCCAACGTAAACGCCAGCAATGCCCGACTGCCAGCTGGCGCCCCCGGCGGCGCCGAGGGGTCCAATGCCGCCCAGCAAGCGGTGTCATCGGCCCAAGCTGCCATGATGTCCTTGTTGGCGGAGGCTAAGGCCTACAACGACGAACCCTCGACCATCGACAAGGCTCACGACGTCATCAAGAACTACATGGACAAGGCCAGGCATCGGTCAACGCAGGATTTCAGCGCCCTCAGGGAGAACCTGAACGCGGCGGTGACCAAGGCGAGCACGACCTCCCAGGCCGGGCAGGTGAGCGCCGCGACCCAATTGCCCGCCGCCGCCCAATCGCAGGCCCAAGCCCAGATCGCGGCCCACACAAGTGGAAGCGCCCCCGCGCCTCTGGCTGGTTCGCCGCCGCCGGCTTCGCTCGCCGAGGCGACGGCCCCGGTCTCCGCGCAAGCCGAGACCGTTGGGCCCGATCCGAACAAGGCCGCCACCCGGGCTGTCCAGCGCAACGCCATGAATGTCGCCGCATTGAATGCAGCGACGGGCCACGCCCTTCTCCTGCTGACGAACGTCGAATTCAGCACGGTCGCCAATCAGGTCAGCCAGTGCGTGTCAGGGCTCTCCTGAACACGCGCCGCCCGACTCGCGCCCAACTCGGCATAGCTGGCCGAGAGCGGCGCTCGCCTCAGGTCAGGACGATGATCACCACGCGGCGATTCTGGGCGCGCCCTTCGGGGGTGTCGTTGGG
>CAZTMF010000377.1:0-3846 GCA_964614675.1 uncultured Caulobacteraceae bacterium
ACGCCGCCAAGATCGCCAAGACCGCGCACAAGAACGGCACGACCCTGCGCGAGGAAGCCGTCGGCGGCGGCTATGTCACGAACGACGAGTTCGACGCCCTAGTGCGCCCGGAGAAGATGATCAGTCCGGGCTGAGGAGCGGCCAGGGTCTCAGCCCCCGCCCAGCGAGGGGCTGAAGCCGTATTCCGCGTCGCAGGTGTCCGACAGGCGGATCATCTCGCGGACCGGCTGGGCGTCCATGTCGCCGTCCGTCTCGGCGTCGACCAGCTTCATGTAGTAGTCGGACTCGGCCGCTGCGCTGGCGGTCTTCAGCTGGGTGACGCCCATCTCCGACTTGCCGGCGAGCTGGGCCAGACGGTCGTCGAAGCTGATCTTGACGTAGTTGAAGTAGCGCTCGCCCATCAGGCTGTTGGTCGTGCCGAACGTGACCTGCTCCTGGGCGAAGGCGCCGTATACGGCGGCGCAATTCTGGGCGGTCGGGCGTTCCTGCGCCAGGGCCGGCCCACAGGCCGCCAGCAGCAGCCCCACGACAAGAACAATTCGCATGACGCCTCCCGCAAGGGGGCCGCTTTAGCCAAAGGCCGACGGCCAAATTGAGGCCGCTTCGCCCCCTGCGGCGACGCTTCCCTAAAGCTGAGCCGTGACCGGAGCAAGGGTCGATCGGAGACGGCGCACAGTGGGGCTATTTCCGGGATTGACGGCGGCCGAATACCGTTGTTCTTGTAATGTTCTCGCTCTGCCGGAGGTCTCCGATGCTCAAGCTATACCACTCGCCCCAGTCGCGTTCGTCGCGTTTCATCTGGATGCTGGAGGAGCTCGGCCAGCCTTACGAGATCGAGTACGTCACCATCCGCCGCGGCGATGGATCGGGCGAGGCCGATCCGAATAACCCGCATCCGCAGGGCAAGGTGCCGGCCCTCGTGCACGACGGACGGCTGATCTGGGAGTCCGGCGCCATCACCCTCTACCTGACCGACGCCTTCCCGGAAGCCGGGCTCGGACCAAAGGTCGGCGAACCCGCCCGCAGCGAATATCTCGCCTGGCTGTTCTTCTATGCGGCCGAGGTCGAGTCCAACATGATGATCAAGTTCCTGAACGTCGAAAACCCGGTGGCTTCCCAGATCTACGACAAGATGATCGAGCGCTTCGACGGCCAGCTGCAGAAGCATCCGTACATCTCGGGTGACCACTTCACCGCGGCGGACGTGCTGTTCGGCAGCGCCGTGCAGTGGGGCGAGACCATGCTGCCCAAGACGCCGGCCTTCGACGCCTACCTGGCCAGACTGGTGGAGCGCCCAGCCTACACGCGCGCACAGGCCAAGGAGAACCCCTAGCCCATGGCCGAGCTGGTTAATCTGAACCGCGCCCGCAAGGCCAAGGCGCGTTCCGAGGCCGAGACCAAGGCGGTGGAGAACCGGACGAAGTTCGGACGCACCAAGGCCGAGCGGAAGCTTGAGCAGGCCAGGTCCGACAAGGCCGCACGGGACCTCGACGCCAAGAAGCGCGAGCGGTAGGCGCGCGTGCTGAAGAAGCGTTCGATCACCCTGCTCGGGCACCCGACCTCGGTCGCCCTGGAGCCGGAGTTCTGGGAGGCGCTGGAGGCCCTGGCGCGGGCCGAGCGGTCCAACCTCACCACCCTGATCGGCCGCATCGACGAAGGCCGCGCCGGGCGGCCCCTGGCCTCCGCCTGCCGCGTCGCAGCGTTGAAGTGGGCGCAGGGCTCATCCGGCGCCTAGAGCGCGCACGCTCCGAGGGCGCCGGACGCCGACGATCGTTCGTCAGCCTTGCGAACTGTGCGTCGCCGCCATCTGCTCGACGGTGTGCTGCAGCGCCCCGGTCTGGGCGAGGGCGACGGCGATGCAGATCGCCACGAAGCCGGCGACGACCCAGCCCAGGCCCGGCGTGCTCGAGCTGGAAGAGCTTTGTTTCGACGGCAAAGGGTCGCGGGCTGAGCCCGTGGGCTTAAGCATGGTTTCCTCCGCTACTTGTTTGCCCGTCGCCATTCGGGAAGACCCGCCGCCCGGCCGTGGTCAAACGGCCCGGAAGTCTGGTCCGCACTCGCCCGGCGCGGGAGCGGGGTGTGTAGAACGGCTCAGCCAGAATAACAACGGTATGTGCGCGATATTTCGAGGATTTCCCATTTTGATCCACCGATAGGCGGGTTATCGGCGTCCGCTTTGTCATTTCTCGCTCGAATTGACGCGATTTTCATCAAGTTCCGATAATCTATCTGCCGGATTCGCTCAGCCCGGCCGATGCGGGAGCGGCGATGGCGGCGGCGACGGATTGGCTGGCCCGCGCGGTGGAGCCAGGGTCCGCGCGGCGGCCGGAATATTGGCCATCATCGCGACCGTGCGGCGGCCGATTTGGCCGCCCAGCACCTGGCCCGCGATCACGGCCGCCGCCAGGACCAGCACGATCGCCGCGACGAAGGTGATGGCCAGGTTGCGGCGGTCTCGCACGGCCATGGCCGGCTCATCGCATGGCGCTGGGGGCGGCGGGCGCGAGGACCTGGGGCGCTTCCAGGCTCACCTGGGGCGAGCCCAGCGTCGGGGCCGGGACCGCGCTCAGGCTTGCGATGACGACGATAACCGCGAGGACCGCGGTCATGAACAGGCCGAGCCATGGGCCCGAGCCGCCCGACCTGATTGAGCCGCCTTGCTGAATCATGGCGAGAAAACGGCGCCGGCGACCTGTGGTTCCGCACGGCGCGGGGCTTAAGTGAGGGCGGCCGCGTGCTACATATGTTCTTTCGATTCAGAGCCAGCGCTTGTCAGACCCCCTGCCCCAGCCTCGCATCTCCGATCTCGCCCGCGTCGACGGGGCGCCCGGCTATCTGCAGGGGCTCAATCCCGAACAGCGAAAGGCGGTCGAGGCCATCGAGGGCCCGGTCCTGGTGCTGGCCGGGGCCGGCACCGGCAAGACCCGAGTCCTGACCACGAGGCTGGCCCACGTCCTGGCCACCGGCCGGGCCCGGCCGTGGGAGCTGCTGGCCGTCACCTTCACCAACAAGGCCGCGCGCGAGATGCGCGAGCGGATCACCGCCATCATCGGCCCTTCCGCCGAGGGGCTGCGCTGGCTCGGCACCTTCCACTCCATCGCCGCCCAGATCCTGCGCCGCCACGCCGAGTTGGTGGGGCTGAAGTCGACCTACACCATCATCGACGACGACGATCAGGAGCGGCTGATCAAGCAGCTGCTCGAGGCCGAGAACATCGACTCCAAGCGCTGGACCCCGCGCCACCTGGCCGGCCTGATCGACCATTGGAAGAACCGCGGCTGGACACCCGACAAGCTGCCGGCGTCCGAGGGCGGTCATTTCGCCGGCAACCGGGGCCAGGAGCTCTACCGCCTCTATCAGGATCGCCTGAGGGTGCTGAACGCCTGCGACTTCGGCGACCTCCTGCTGCACAACCTGACGATCTTCACCACCTCGCCCGACGTGCTGGCCGACTACCAGAACCGGTTCCGCTACGTGCTGGTGGACGAGTACCAGGACTCCAACGTCTCCCAGTACCTGTGGCTGAGGCTGCTGGCCCAGGGCCGGCAGAACATCTGCTGCGTGGGGGACGACGACCAGTCGATCTACGGCTGGCGCGGCGCTGAGGTCGACAACATCCTGCGCTTCGAGCGCGACTTCCCCGGCGCCGAGGTGATCCGGCTGGAGCGCAACTACCGCTCCACGCCCCACATCCTGGCCGCCGCCTCGGGCCTGATCGCCGCCAACAAGGGCCGGTTGGGCAAGACCCTTTGGACCGAGGTCGAGGGCGGCGAGAAGCTCAAGGTTCGCGGCGTCTGGGACGGCGAGGCGGAGTCCCGCCTGATCGCCGACGACATCGAGCGCTGG